>JAADDN010000073.1 GCA_013153895.1 Thermoproteota archaeon
TTCTTGTAGTACTCTGTTGATATCAAGCTTAGTAGTGTAGTCTATTTGTGTACTGTCTACATGTGTTTGTATTCTTGTTATTCCGTTTCTTGTCTCTATTACTATTTTTTCCTTCCATGTTGTCTCTCCAACTATTCTACTGTTTAGTGCTAGTAGTGATGCAAAGACTGGTTCTTTATCTAGATTGTTTCTCATTATAGCGTCTAAGGTATAACTGTCTATAGCATAGTATCTGGTTAAGTACTCTACTAGTGTTAATCTATAGGCTCTGTCCAGCAAGTAAGCAGGAATGGTTATTTTCCCAGTTTCCTCAATATACTTCTCTATAGGTAGTCCTCGGTTTCTCAGTACCTTGCTTAGCTCAAAGATGTAGTTCTGTATCTTCCTAATTGTAACTCCTTTAAAGTAGCTTCCAAACTCTAGTGCCGCATAAAGCTTCATGTTTGGCAGTATATCGACGAAGGAATAGTTTTGATATTCTTGCCTTGCATAAAAGACTTTGAGAAGCATACGTGGAGCTTTTAATGTAACCGAGAGGTTTCCCCCTGTCAGCTCTACCTGTGTGTTCTCTATATAGTTAGGATATAGGTATTTCTTGTATACTGCCCCCGCAGAACTAATAGTTGCTGTGGTGCTGGTTTTTTCTTCTGATAACATTTTGCTCTCCCATAAATCCGTATAGTGTACTATGAATAATAAAATAGAATTAAGCGGATACTAGTATTCTCTAGAAAGTGCAGGTACAAGTTTATGGTACACGTCATCGATGAACTTGTCTAGCAGAGCTCGTTTGATGAGGTCTATTATCTCATCTCTTCTCATCTCGATTATCTTGTAGGAGAAATGTATCTTGTATCCCTTCTCGTAGCCATCCGGTCTTTTTACAATTGTTGGCTTAGAGGCGATGACACGGGCGACTTTGCATATTTTCCCATCATCGTCGAGGTACACGTAGAACGATGACTTCTTATCGGGGTTGGGGTCTGGGAGGAAGTATGTTATAATACTCCTCTGTTTCGCTAATACCTTCCTTGCATCAATCTCTACATCTACTCTCTTCCATTCATCCTTTTCTCCTAGATATGATAGAATACCATTACTAGTCGGCTTGGGTGCGTATACGCCTTCGTTAGAGTATATGTAGGAAGTGAAGAGTGCTGCATAGTGGAATGTCTTGTTTATACGCTTAACCTTAGAGGGGTCGTCCTCGTTAACGAACGATGATATAGACTTCTTTATGAACAGCCTATTATATGGTGCGTCTTGAAGTATTTCATCTATTAGCTCTGCTATCTCCTTCTTGCTGGAAAGCTTTCTTGTTATCACCTTATCGTAGAACTCGGTAAGTCTCTCCTTAAGTGCCAACGGTACAGTTGCCTTATAGAACTCTCCCTTTATGACTGATACTCTCCCTTCCGTGTCATAACAGATATATGATTTAGCTGATGGCTCATCCGAGTATTTCTGCTTTGGGAACACACATTTACTAAACTTGTCCTCGTACTCTATAAAGTAGTATTTACCATACTTTCTCTGTATCTCTTTAGTGACACGGTCTAAAAGCTCAAAGAACTGCTCATCCGTACATTTCCAATGCATGAATATACTATCCGTGTCGGCGTATATCACTTCGCCACAGTTACCCATCTCCTTAGCTATCCTGTTAGCAATCTCTATAGTATCATGTTTAATCATCTGAGTACGCCAGAACACCATAGCACTAAATAACTCGTTTATTATATTACCGCTCATCTTCCCAAACAGACCGTATAAGCTATTAGCGAGTATTTTCACGGCCTTGTCAAGTGCTAGTAGCTCTACTCTTCCCGTCTTTTTCGCTTCTTTCTTGAACTTCTTAGTCATTCTACGGGCATTGTATATCTTGTATATCAGGAAGCTAAGTATTCCGTATCCCGATACAAGCGTGACATATACCAGTATATCCATACAGTCCTTGCTCTTGCTACGCTTCTTACCGAGAATAACTTCTGATGCTCTTTCTTTAATTCTGAGGTTCAGTTTGTTCCGTATTCTATCAACTATTCTTCCCTCATTGTTGAATACAATCTTATCAATAATATGGAGATTCATGAAGTCCGCCGCATTACTGGTCATATCACTTGGATATAGTTGTGCGTAGTCACCCTCTAGGACGTTATTGAATACACCATAAGTTTTAGTGTATGTTTTTCCTTCTTGGAAAGCCTCAGGAGCTTTAGATAAGTCTCTGATACAGTATATGTCACATGCTTTCCTATACTCCAGCTCTTTCTTACGATATACCGGTGCTATACCTATCTTATTCAATATATTTACTAGCAGGTACTCGTTTACCTGACCGGGAGATAGTCGCTGGAACACGCTCGGCGGGATACCGTACATTACGGATAGCATAAAGAGGATGTACAACCATACTCTTGCAATTATACTAGTAAGCAGTACGTCCGCAACAACGTATTTTTCAAGCAAGGGATGCTTGTTATCATAGTATTCCTTCAGCTTAGCGTGATTTAACACCCTTTCTGCTTCAAGATACTCTGAGTCCAGCACCCATTTCGCTTCTGGCACAATCTTCGATACCTCTTTTATGACTTCAACAGCTACATCGTCTAATGCTTTGGCAACCGTGCTCCGTATCCCCAATGAAGACTTAAGATTATCACGTACCATCATCAGGTCTATATGAGGTATTATTCTCCCCGTAGGCCCATCCGGCATTATATAGAATGGTGTTATCGTATCCGGCGGTGCGAATGGCTGGAGATACAAAAGGTCGAACTCTGCACCGTTATAGCTTATAACATAGTCTGGCTGTTCCTCTCTTATTATTTCTAAGAACTTCTCTGCAAGTTTTCTGCTTGATTTAAAGTCTAGTTTTTCAGCCCATAGCACTTTTATCTTTTTCACAAAATCCTTCGTGAAAACATTATCTTTCAGCTTGAAAACAGCATACTGAATAGTTATTATTGGGTCGCCACGCTGAGGAAATCCACCTCTTCTACTATATACTTCTATGTCAAATACCAGCACTTTTATGTCGCCGAAGAAATCAACAAGCTTACGGGCAGTACTAACCATTTCTTCGTTTTTCCTAAGTACGAGAGGTACTGGTGTTCCGAAAAGCTGTTTAACTATATCCATTGCTGAACGAACTAAGTAGATTATATTGTGCTGTGTTGGCATGACGTTGAACTTCTTGAGGCTAGAAGCTATCTCCGGTATTTTTTCTTTTCTTAGAGCATATATTTTGAAGACATTAGCATCAATAGGAGCATAGGTCATCAAACTCTTATCGTAGACTATCGGTACATACGGTGTTAGCTCTGCTTTGATTATTCCTTTAACACGAGGTATTCTCCTGTATCTCGTAATTCCTAGCATCCATGGCTGATGAATATAGGAAGCTACTACTTCTCCGCCACGGCCTAGAAGTTTTATCTTATACCCAGTACCAGTCTCTACAGCGTAGATGTCAGTTATAGTCAACTCTTATCACCCACTAATGACTCGTATATTTCAAGTATCTTCTTTGAAATCTCACTAGCATTCTTGTGGTCGATATACCTAGTTGGTACTGCTACCAGTTTAGCGAATAGCTTTACTATCTCATCTGCCTTTTCTCCACAGATATTTATGACATTAGAGAGTATCATCTTCATCATTTTGTAGTCAAACTTGTCAAACCCAACTGGTAGGAAGAAAAACCTTATCTTCGGGAGAAGCTCTTCATTCGTCATTATCGGCTCTAGTATCTGATACATAATATCGACTGAATCGGTACGATAGTACTCGTAAACAGCAAAATATAATGCCGAAGAATAGCTTAGAAGATTAAATTGATTCTCAACAGAAACCTTCTGCTTCCTAGCCCTACTACCTATAGGTCTCCTTGCAGTTCTCCTCAAAGACGATACTCCATTCAGCACTCTCCAGTTATCCCGTACAAAATCCTCAGTAACATCTACACCATAGTCATTAAGACATTTTGTTACAAAAGCAACAATTTCGGGATGAGGAGTGAGCTTACTGTAAGAAAAACGATATTTTATCATAGCTTGACGGAGACAGTCTCTAACCTTCTTTTCATCTATCACCTAAAAACACCGCTAGTCTGGTTACTCTTCTTCCTCGGCTATCTCTACGGTTGCGTTGTCATAAGTTTCCCAGAACATTGCCGACGCTGTCGCTAGGCTCCGTATTACTTTTTCACGGAACTCGTCGAGCGTCAAATTCTTCTCCATCCAGAGGAATAGTACCGAGAGTTTCGGCAATACCACCTCGTGTGTAATACTAGATATATACTCTTCTGCTAATAAGAACATATCAGGTAGCGGCACTATTAATGGTGCAGAATCAACAAATACAACAGTTGGTAGCGTAGTAGTCCTAGATGGAAATCTTGTCGCTGGTAGCGTTCTCAGTACTGATATTATCAGGTCTTGGGCACTTTCGAAAGGCTCTGCTATTTCGTGCAGTTCAGCGTTCTCGTCAACCTCCTTAAGCTCCTCGTATAGTTTTTTCGGATTTCCTTGCTCCGGTACTATTTCCTTTAGTATCTTCTCGATATTACCAACCCAGTAGTAACGTAGAACCCCGTTCTGTATTGAGTGTGTTTTGTCGTAACTAGCCTCTGCTACTGCTATCTTTTTCAAATACTTGTATACTCCTGCCGTATTAATCGTTATAAAGAACTCGCTAGGTATCTTAATATCGATAATGTCTATATTGTTATTTACTGGTATAAGGACATGCTGGATTTTTCTCGAACGTGAAACTCGTGTAAGAGTTAGTCCCTGTGTCCTTTTGGCAGGCACACCAGTCACCGCTATAAAGTATTGGGTCTGGAAATAAAAATATGTTTTCTTCTTTGCTCATTCAAGTTGAGATAGGTAGTTTGCGTATTTATTCGCTAGATAAATATCCTTAAATATTATATCGGTAACCACTTGAATATGGGGTGAAAATGGTTGATGGATAAAAGCATACTATACATATATCCCGTCATCCCATATAATCCTGAATTGTCAAGTTATTTCGAATCTCTTATATGCAACATCACACCGTCGTACGTGTCTTGCGAAGTAATAGGCGATTATCTAATGATGAATATACTTGGACGGAGCTACATATTCAGGTGGCGTACACAGAAGTATATGCTCACGTTTGCAAGCATATTTAACATACTATCTGTTATAGCGAAGCATGTAGGAGGTATGTAAGATGCGTTTGCTTCACGTAATACTCCTAGTTTTTCTCATTTCCGCTTTTTTATCGGTAGCCACAGTAATCGCAGATAATTTTAACAACATATACGTTGTTGTATATGGAGAACCGTCTTGTCCTCATTGCGAAAATACTGTTCGTGTCCTCAAACAGTACAACATACCGTTTACATTCTGCCCATTGCCAAATAATGGTACATGCGTTGAGCATTACATGTTCTTTATTAACACCACTCATCTACCAGAAGTAGTGCCTATAGTAATTATAGGTAATCGGAGTAGGATAACGGGTATTTGGATAGGCGAACTCGATAATCTAACCACGCTGAAAAATCTTCTTGACTCATGGAAGATAATAAACGGTAGCTACTATGTGAAAGTATATTTTGCTGGGAGAGCGATTGGATACTACCGTGTTGACAGCCGTAGCAACTACATGCTCTACGCATGGCTACTTGGAAATACAACGACTACAACTAGTCCTAGTCAAATAAACAAAACAAGCAGTAATTCGACAGGTACTCACGGACTAGTAACACCACAAGAGAGCAATAAGAAGAACTCTATAACGACAACATTACTAGTAGCATTCGGGCTAGCTGTACTAGATGCTTTCAGCCCGTGTGCTATTTCGGCGTACTTGTCAGCGTTGACTTGGGGTAAGAAGGAGAAGATATTGTTCCTAGTTATGCTAGCTGGTCTCTACTTCTTGTTTGGAGTAGGTCTTCTCCCTGTTGTGCAGTTGCTTCCAAGCTATGTCATAGCTATTATACTCATTGCACTAGCGATAACAACTGTATATACAAGTGCCAAGCATACGTGTCTGCTATGCCGTGAACTAAACATCTCTATCAATATCTTTCCAGTAGTATTAGCACTACTCTTATTTGCAACGATGCTACCATGTATTGGAGGAGCATACCTTATCGCAGCAAGTCTCCTAAAGAAATACGGTACATTTCTATATGTTCTCGGCGTTGCAGGCTATACTATGGCGTTTATCTCTCCGATAGCTGCGATACTGTATATATCATCAAGAAAGAGCATTGCTGAAAAAATATATAGGCATAGCGATAAGATAGGGGGTCTCATAGCGGGTATTCTGCTGGGTTATGCGTTATGGATACTGTTTCAAAGCTTTCTAGTACCTATACATTGAACCGATAAACCAGTAGTCTCTGCTCTCAACACTATATACCCCGTTACCCTCGTTCCTAATGACGACAAGACCCATGTCTTCCAGTAGCTTGAAGAACTTGTAGACCTTCTTATCGTACTGTAGCCTAACTCTTCCAGCTACAGATAATTGTTTCAAAGCCTCTTCTGTCTTCCTCCAGTTGCTCCCGCATAACATTGCCAGCGAACGTGTTATCTCTATTGAGCCAGCAGGATATTTATTGCGTGCGATGTTACTAGCTATAAGCTTCATCACCATTGCTGTGAACTCTGCGGCTACAATGTTTTTACGGCGTTCGTCGACACGGTTGTACTCTCTTAGTACTCTGGTGATTAGTACACGGTTTGTACAGAGTGTTTCAAGTATTAGTGATGCAACATAGGTTGGGTCTCCATACATATCTTCTACTCCGGATGTCTGTTTATCGTAGATTGCGGTGGCAACATCTTCTACCGCTATAGGCATTCTTCCAGTAAGCACGTCGAGTCCACGTCTCAGTATCTTGAAAACAGACTTGACGGTCTCGGATACCTTCATCTCATCCATTACATCAGTAATCATATCCAGCGAATACGTTACAACATCCTTAACGGTATTTACGGGCACCCTATAGTCACGTAGTAGTTTGGCGTACTCGACAGAACGTTTTGTCGGAGGCGTAATCATGACGACCACTTTAGGAGAGCCAGTAATATTTGTTTCTTCGGAGGCGGAACCGTTTACTATCTCGCTTACTGTATCTGCTCCTATAAGGTCTAAGAAGTTGCCGGGGATGACCAGTATTAATGGTTTCTTGTAACTGGCTAGATACTTTACTATGAGGCTACGGGCAAACTGGCGTAGAGACCCCTTAATCTCGGTCTCTGTACGCTCGGTCTCGGAATGCCCTTCTTTCGCAGACGCAGATACTCCTGCAAACTCTACTCCTATACCGGCTTTGAGCTTTCCCTCTACTTCTTTTTCTTTCTCCAGATACATTTTAACAGCAGTAGTGTTCTCGTACAGCATTGCTAGTACTAGGTCTGACTTAGGCATCTCCCTTATGATATCATATATGGTCTTTACAGCCCGTGTCTCTCCAGCCTCCTTGAACAGGTCGTGCACGGCACGTACTGATGCGTAGAACACGTTCTCGTTCACAAAGTATGGTGATATCACAACTCCTCTGCTTAAAGATATTGTGAGCCATGTAGAGGACGATACAGCTATACGTGATAGCAACTCGATACGGTTCTTAGTAAGAAACCGTGCTAGCTCACTCCCTACCTTGTACTCATTAATTACCTTGTCCTTATTCTTCAGAAGCCCCATACTTATCACTCCATCCTGTTTGTACTTATAGATACCACGCCACCCTTCTTCAGAAATATCTCTATAACACCGCCAGACTCGTCCCGCATCAAGTATATCTCCTTAGATTTTCTAGGGCTTAGCAGTCTCGCTAATGCTTTCTTAACAGTAATAGGATGTCCAAGTCCTATTTCATAGCATTCTTTTCCGATACATACCGCTACTGTATCTATAGGATTATCTTTAGAAGTCTTCGGAATACCATCTACTACTGTGCCATCCTTAAGTATAGACTTAATCTTTATCTTGCTACGCTCTATTTTCACGGCATCAGAGTGTATCGCTGGAAGTGGTTCTAGACTGAACGCCTCTATTCCCTCAAAGGATACTATTGCGGGTACATCGAAGTCTAGGCGTAGCTGTGGACTCCTTATTATCTTGTTTAGCTTGCTCTCTAGGAATTTATCAACAAGCTTTTTAGCTGTCTCAAGCTTATCGTTCTCGCTCACCAACCCTTCCTGCTTCAGCCTCTCATATATTTTCAAAGCTGTCAGGATATCGTCTAGGTCTATCTTGCCCCTCGTAGACGATATCAGAGCCTCTTCTATGCTAAATCCACCCCCTATACATTCCCATCTACCCTGTGTCTGCACCATTATAAGATAGAAGTCTCTAGCGATACCCCTCGCCTCATCATACCCTATTTCCTTCACTATTCTCAAATCATCAGCCGAATATATCACGGGTCTCACAATTTTCTCGGCATCCTCTCTCTTAACCCCAGCCGCTACGAGTAAGTCTACTAGTTCATCAGTACGGTTACCCCATATCAGATGCATTCTGGACTCAGCAATAGCTTGTTTAAGTGATTCACGGTCTACAGGGAAGAGCTTAGCCCTATCGGGGTATATTACGGCTATCATAGGTACAGGGCCCCGTACAGCGGCTAGTGGGTATCCGTCTCTGACGAACAGTATTGTACCGCCAAGATGTTTCAAGCCTAGCCGTTCAACTATATCATGTGCTATAGCGGAAGAGACACGCCTAAGCTCGTTGAAGTCAGGCATAACGACTTGGTCATACTTTAGTCTAACACCTGCAAATCTAAGTACTACAACTGCACGTACTCCATCTTTCACAAGCATTGTCTTAATATCTCGTATCTCGACAGGTAGAAGACCTTTCAGCTCCTTAGCAACCTCCTCGGCAATAAGCTTTGGATTCCTAGCGTAGAAATAGTTAGAAAGAAGCTTACGTGCTATCTCTTCGGGCCATATAGGCGGGGACTGATGCAATAACGGGCGTACTACAGGGTAGTCTTTGACAAGCTTCATGAACTGCTTATCGTTTCGCATACTGGTAATAATGGCTAGAGCAATAGCGTCTGTTACATCAACTATTGATAGGTTCTCATTCGTTATCTCGATATCTATACCCATATCTGATAACGCTTTGTTCAGTAGAGATGCGATATCCTTCATGTATTTCTGGTTAGCCTTACTTTGAGTATCGTACTTTAGAAGCTCATCCGGTAATTTATTGTATCCTAGTACAACCGTGAGGAGCGATAGGCATCTCAATGTGAAAGCATCAGTATTTCCTGCTTCCTTTTTATGTCTCTGAATGTATGAACGGTAGAATCTCTCTGCTTTATCGAGGAGTGCCATTACGTTTCTATAGGTATCTGTATCTTTTAGACCGTTTACGTATCTTCCTAGATGTGATACTCTATTATCAGAGAAGTATTTCTCGAACAGCTTCTCAGCAGAAGAGCTTCTCGTTCTTTTTCGCCTACTGGCTGTTGCACTCATTTTAGCATCCCATTAAAAGTATAGTATTTAGGCTTGAATAATAAAAATAGGCAAAAACTATTTTCTGAAGAACTCAGGGCTTCTAGGGGTTGTTATTGGTGGGCCTAGTAGTTTTACTTTTCTGATAACCTTGTTTCTGTACGGACGTATTATTGATAATGCTTTCTCTACATAGTACCGGTGCTCTGGAGTATCTATTCTTGTGTGAAACGGTATTCTCACTTCTAGAACTCCGTTGAATTTTTCCACTATAATGGTTAGTGATGCTAGGAAGTTCTCCCAGTATTTCTCTGCTTTTTCTCTCGGTAAACCATACATTGCATGCGGAGGTGCTTTGATATCTGTTGCTAAATGGTCGAGTCTCACAGATTCGAGTAGTTCTGAGAGTCTCTCTGGGAGTGTGAGGTTGGAGTCTAGACTTGTTTTTATCTTATCTTCCACCCGCTGGTATAGCTCAATCAATCCTTTGTGCTGTAATAGTGGTTCGCCACCTGTTACGTGAAGATATTCTACTATGCCTAGTCTAATAGCAGAGCCTAGCTTCTCAATGATATCATCTATGTTTTTCCACTCGCAGACATTTCTATCTGCATCCGCAATTCTCCAATTATGACAAAATGGGCATTTCAGGTTGCATCCACAGAACCATACTGTAGATGCTGTATGCCCTAGAACATCTATTAGGCTGACGCTCTTCATACTGGAAGCGATAAGCACTCTGCCCATTCCATAGCACCTACTATATTATTATTATATTGCTTTACTAGTTCTCTGTAGCTTTCACGTACATTTTATAATACATGAACTGGCTCTTCCTGAATCCCATCTTCTCCATATCTTCTTTCGAGAATCTACAATGGTCTAGACGGCCATCAACAACTACCTCCATGTTAAACCCATACTTCTTCGCCAGCTCGACGAGCTTGTCGAGAACTTCCTTCTCCATCTTACCGAAGTAGTGGAACAAGACATATACTTCTTTATCCCTTCCTGTAGAACCGTTATATGTTATATAGGAAGGCTCTTCGAACACTACCTCACCCCAACCCACATCACGGAATTCGACTTTATCCTTGTACCAGTCATACTGCTTAAGAAACGCTACGAAATCTCTCAACAGCATCAGATACTTTTTCCTAGTACTATACTCCTCCTTAAGTTGTCTAGTCTTCTCTTCTACGAACTCCTCAGGTGTAAGTCTCGATAAATTCCTGCTACCGCACCTTATACATATCTGGCGTCTCCACGCATGTTTATACGTATAACCAACATTACCACAATCGTTACACTTGTAAAATACCCGACGCTTATCTTTTGTCATTCTATTTACAATCGCTAACGTATCACTCAGAGTTTTATTAAGATTCTTAATTGCTGCGTTTATTTTTGTAAGAGTTTCATCTATAGAAGATTTTGGTTTTACACCAGTTACAGACATTATTCAACACCCAAAAGAAATCTTGTTGTTCAGCAATAAAAATAGGTTTTCTACAACTGTTTGTTTCAGTTATTTGTATGTTATCCGTGTTTTTCGTGTATTCTTCTCACGCGAAAGTTTTTATTGAGGAGATGATTACTTCTCTCTTGGTGATAAGATGAAGAGCATAACGATAGCAATAGCTATATATACAGTTATAGTAGCTGTATTACTACTACACGGTATTAGTGTATACACGTGTGCAGCATCCTTACCCGTGTTACTGACAGTTATCGCGGTGAACATCATACTAGATATTAAAAAAC
>JAADDN010000013.1 GCA_013153895.1 Thermoproteota archaeon
TGAAACACCCCAACGCCGACCGCAGTACTGGGGTCCGAGAGGCCCCGGGAAACGGCGGTGCTGGGACCCGAGGCCCCCTCTTTAGAACTTTCTCTTGCCTTCTTCCTTTCTTCTCTCACTATTGTTGCTATGGTTAGTATTACTCCTATCACGAGGTAGTAGTATGCTATCTCTGCTAGCTTGTTTGCTATTGTTGTGTTTCCTATTGCTAGTTCTGCTGCAGCTATTATTAGTAGGACCATGAACGCGATGATGAATGGTCTTCCTGGGTTTTCTTTCAATTCTCTTAGAATTGTCTTGCCTATTCCTTCTCTCTCCATATGTTTGTCTGATCCTTGATTAGAGAGATTTATTAACATGTTCTCAGTATTATGTACAGTAGTGTCGTCGAAACCTTTCAATTTTACTTATGTGCTGTACTGGTCACCGGACCACAATGTTCCCATACTTAACCCTGCTATTCACGACTCCTTCTACATCAGGATAAGACTCACAGAGCCAGGAGATGTTAGACCAGCATTTCCACAGGACATCCTCTCCATAAGAGAGGCTATAATGAACGAGTTTAATGATAGAAGTCTCTTAGACCTGCTTATACCATCAGGATCGTTAGTATTACTCAACAAGATTCCTGGATATCCAGATGAGGCTGATGAGGTCATAGTTAATGGTGAGCTGATAGGACATAGATGGTATGATCCTCTAGAGAGAAGATGGAGGTTCAGACCTCTCCTTCATGGTGTTGCTAGAATGCTTGAACATAAGGTTGGTCACTACGCTATACTTGACCTACCTAAGCTTAGTAGAGGATTTGAAGTTCATAAGGATAAGATCATTAGTGGTGAACTTCCATCTGAGAAAGGTAAGCTAGTAGCCGTGGTTACTAGGGACGGAAAGTGGCAGGGAGTTGCTAGACTTGTACGTAGAGGTAGGTTATATATTATTAAGGCTTGGAGAAGCGTGAGACCTCACTATCTTGAGAATAATAAATCAACTTGGAGAGATGTGATAGAGCTTAATGAGAAGGATCTAGAGCTCAAAGTTGAGAAGTCTAAGAGAATTGTGAGAAGAGTATTAGAGAGGTTTCGTGGAAAGAGACCAGTAGTATCTTATAGTGGTGGTAAAGATAGTCTGGTCGTTCTTGACATAGTAGACGAGGTCTGTCATGATTACTCAATACTGTTTAATGATACTCTTCTAGAACTACCTGACACATACGTTAACGTTTTTGAAGTATGTTCAAGATATAGAGGCGATCTTAACATAGCTCGTGCTAGAACATCATTCTACAATATTGTTAAGACTCTCCTACTACCTTCAAGAGATTTTAGATATTGCTGTAAGATGCTTAAACTTGCACCAATATCTCTAACTCTTAAGAAGATTGCTCCAACAGGTTCAATAAGCTTCACAGGACAGAGAAAGTACGAGTCATCTCTCAGAGCTAGGTTACCAATAGTATCGAGGTCTAGATGGGTTGCGAACACGATAGTCGTAGCTCCAATAGATGAGTGGACCAGTCTACACGTGTGGTTATACATATGGAGTAGAAATTTACCATATAATAGAGCATACACGCTAGGTTTTGACAGGATTGGATGTTGGATATGTCCTGCAAATGAGATCGCAGAGATAGAACGTGCATTAGAGGTGTACGATGTCTTGAAAAGGAGATGGGAGTCCGTGATTGAGCATGTCAAGAACATTCTAGATATTCCAGATATCTGGTTTAGACTCTACCTCTGGAGATGGAGAAGCAAGATTCCTGGAGATATGAGGAGATATGTTGAGAACAGGTTGAGGATAAATGTTGAAGATTTGTTAGAAAAGTATAGAAAGACTAGTCTTCCATTTGATCTAAATATTAATCATAGTTCTATCATATTGAGCTTACGTAGGATAAATATTGATAGAGAACGTGTATTTAATAGACTTAAGATGTTGTTAATAACTATGAGAGAAGTTGAGACTTATAATGTAGACTTCAATAATCATATTATGACTATAATGTTCATAAACAATATATGTTGTAACTTAAAGATGAATAATGGTAGTGTAATGTTAAGCTTTACTAGAAATGTTAGAGAGATATCTGATATTGTAGGTAAGCTTCTGAGGGTCTTGGTTAGATCACTTTACTGTACATTATGTGGAATGTGTGAGTCATGGTGTAATAATGATGCTATAGAGGTCAGAGATGATATCTATGTTAGATCTAATAGATGTGTTAGATGTGGGTTATGTAATATTGCTTGTCCTGTAGCTGAGTATCTTGTTGCAAGGTCAGGAGTTATTAAGGTCCTTCAGAGTTAGATTAGTGAGATGGAGCCTAGATTAATGATTAATGATGTTGGTGAGATAATACTACATTTGCCAGATGGAGAGAGGGTGCAGGTGCCTAAGATGAAGCATAATGTAGTTTTCTTACTAGTGAGCTCTATATCTAGACAGTATGCAGGTTGTGAGTATAGGATTCATCTTGATTATTCATCGGGTAGAGAGATTAGGAGAGAGATGATTGAGGGAGTATTAGAACATGCTAGACATCTACATGAGAAGCCTACGGATGTTGATATAGATGTAAAACCTGGACATAGGTGTCCTATTTTGATAAATGTTGGTATAGATGGTGTAACATATTTTAATCATGCTATGAGAAGTAAATGGATAATGAAGGCTAGGTCTAGCAATATTGTAAAGGAGCCTGCAGTCTTATACGTTTATAAGAATGTTCCAATATTAGCGCAACCTGACATAGTGATATTTAAGGATGGTAATAGTATAATTGTTGAGTTAAAGACAACTTCTAGAGATCCTAGAATAATATCTAGAGCTGAGGAGCTTCAAGCAGCATTATATGGGTACATATTTGATCAGCTTGGTCTAAATCCTCGAGGAGTTATATTAGTGAAGGTCAGAAGAGGACTTAGAGGTAGCATACTAGACATGTTAGATAAGGTTGTTAACTCTCTAGAGAAGGGGAGAGACCTATATACTAGAGATCTCGTAATATATAGAGTGAAGGTCGATAATGATAAGCTGAGAAGCATAATTGACTGGGCACTAGACTACTGGTTATATAGGAGAAATCCAGTTCCGAGGCCGGGAGACTACTGTAGAAACTGTCAACATGTGAGAATCTGCCCATTTGCACGTACTTACCCACTTAAGAGGTGATATGACGTATGTCATATTCTTCGAAACCTTATTTGAGGAAGAATGTATAGAAAAGGTTAGTAAAATAATAGAGAGAAACATTGATAAACTAGATTTCGCAGTACTACCAGTACCTAGAGAATTGATAGAGTACTCCTTCAGAGGCTACATAAGCTCCAAGACTAGTGAAGATGTTTCAAAAATAATGATAAGAGATTATAGAGATAGATTAATACAGATTAGACCACTTATGAGAATAATTCAACCATTAATAGAAGTCATATATGAAGCGCTGAGAAAGAGACCTGAAGTACGAATAATAACTACGTACAGTATAGAAGATCTTCAGAAAGGTGAGATAACTGCAATGGACATAATATCGATGCTAGTAGGATGGCGTAGAAATATTGAGAAGAAGATAGAGAAGATAAGAATGAGCGTAAGTAAGACTATTAGAGAACTATCTCGTAAAATAGTTCAAGAATCATCAATACTACGTAAAGAACAGCCTAAGATAGGAGTCATAGTTCCATCATCCTGTATTGAGTGTATAATACTTAGAACATATGTGGAGAGAGTACTTGGTCATAAGAGAGATGTAGTACAAGCATGTACTAGATTACCACCACCATCACAGCTCACGTACATGTACATATATGCTGAGGAAAATGAGAAAGAGATTAAGAAGATGATATCAATATATAAGGACTTCGTAATGAATTACCTATTAATATCAAATAATATACATGAAGCATATAGAAACTTCATTAAAGATAAAGGAAGGAATTATGAGACTTTTGTCAGAGAAGCACTATCTAAGTTCATTGATACTGTTAAGAGAGAGTTAGTTGAGCTCTTACGATAATATCTCAACGTTGAAATAATACTCTATCTCACCTTCCTCAATAAGCTTAGTATGTAGTTCATTATTCTTATAATATTTAACTGTGATCTCATTTCCAGAGTCGTCTATTATCTCAATATCATGTTGTTTTAATGTTGATAATATCTCATCTTTACCTGATAATACTTTTATTTTTGAAGTTTCTTCAATATTTTTAAGAGTTCTTTTCTCAATCTTAGCTTTTAGAGTCTGTTCAATTATCTTAAGTATTACTGTGTATGTATCCTGTACGCTATAATTGAAAGGTATTGCTAAGAGGAGTCCCAGTGAGACATCGTTCTCATATGTGTGATGTGTGTGAGGTAGCTGTAACACGTCTTTGAGATTATCTATCTCTCTTGTTATTGGTATACTTATCTCTATCTTAGAGTGCTTATTCTTTACCATATTTATAGCTGGTTCATCTAGCTCTATTCCTAGTGTCTTATCTGTGGTTACTGTGATTAATATGTGTGGTCTTATGTTCTTTATTAAGCTGTGTAATGTTTTTGTATATCTTGATCTTAATGTTAGGAGATCTCTTAATACTTCTATACCATCTTCATCAACTATCGATCTCTTGTAGTTTCTTGTCTTAACTATGTACCTGTTGTATGAGTACTTGTTTGTTATTGGGTATATTAGTAATCTCTTTTCTGTGAATAATTTTGCTGGTAGTGCTCTTAGTGTTCTTATGCTGCTGTACTGTGATGATATGTATAGTGTTAATGCGTTAACTATCTTGTAGTCGTATAGTGAGAATCCTGATATTATGAGTATGTTCTCTCCTTGACCTATCGTGTATACTTCTGCCTCTGTTTCTGGTGTTGGTACTTTAAGTTTGGGTATTTTTAATTCTGTTAGTGCTCTAGTTATGTAGTCTTCATCTACGTGTTCTACTGTAAGTGCTATATACATGTTTGCGTATTCGGACATTACTCACCTGAGGTAAGGTCTATAGTATCTTCTTTAAACTACATCTCGATGATGAGTGCGGTGTGTCCTGATGTGTGAGGACTGGTGACACGGCTGATCTTTCAATTATATCTATCATGTTCTCGAGTTAAAGTTTAAAAGAGGGGGTATAACGTGTGTTGAGGACAAAAACCTCCAATGTATAGTAGCGATGTGGGGGGTAAACCTAAATCCGGGTCCCAGATCAGGAGGAAAGGAGGGTAAAAAGCTAGTCCATGGAATGCATGTGTATGGTAACTTGAAGAGGTGTAATGCTGAGCTATTAAAATCGGAGGAGTACTTGAGGAAGGTTGTTGAGGATGCTGCAAGAATAGGTAACATGACTCTAATAACAATAATGACGCATAAGTTTGGAGTTGATAGTGGAGTCTCAGTGGTAGCTATAGTTGCTGAGAGTCACATATCTATCCATACCTGGCCAGAGTATGAGTATGCTACCGTGGACGTCTATACCTGTGGAGCTCACTCTAACCCAATACAGTCATTTATGTATATTGCTCGAGCTCTAGAAGCTAAGGAGATAGACATATATGTGAACGATAGGTCACTATATGCTGGAGAGCTCTCAGAGGAGGATCTTGCTAGACTAATTAACGTTCGAACCTTCGAGTCAGTACAGGATTAACTACTCGCTACTTTAAATCTAAAAGTTTTAAAGACCTCTCTCCAATTCTCTCTCAGCGGGGCAGGTAACAGATGAGTGAACTCTCCACATTCAAGTCAGCATACATGGAGATAGTATCATTTCTAAGATCAGCTCTCGACCTGTTTGAGATGGATGCTATAGCAGAGTTCATAAGGATCCTACTAGACGCACACTCAAAAGGAAATAAGGTCCTCGTAGTAGGTGTAGGAAGATCAGGACTAGTAGCTAAGGCATTCGCAATGAGACTAGTACACCTAGGCTTCAGAGCGTACGTGCTAGGAGAAACTATAACACCAAGCGTTCAGAAGGGTGACGTAGTCATAGCAGTATCAGGAAGCGGTACCACCACCGTCACAGTAACAGCAGCTGACGCAGCTAAGAAGGTTGGAGCTACAGTGGTAGCAATAACAAGCTATAAGGATAGTCCACTCGCGAAGATAGCTGACCTAGTAGTATTCGTTCCTGGACGTACAAAGACTGCTAGAATAGATGACTACTTTGCAAGACAGATACTTGGAATACATGAGCCACTAGCCCCGCTTGGAACACTCTTCGAGATAACTACAATGGTCTTCTTCGACTCAATAGTAGCAGAATTAATGAGAAGATTAGGAAAGAGTGAGGAGGATCTAAAGAAGGTTCACGCTAACATCGAGGTCTTCTCCTAATAGTTCTAACAATAGAGGTAACGTATGATATAACCTCACTAGCAGACATAGGCACACCACTAGAAGGACCAAGCCTAACAACATGATGACAAACCTCAATCTCTCTCACAGATAAACCCCAAAGCTCACCACCAATAAGAAACACAGGATCCCTACAATCCTCCTCGAGAACTCTCACTAGATCAATCTCTCCCTTATGAGAGTGCATTGATAATCCAATAATAACATAATTCTCCCTAAACCTCTCAATAATACTTTCAAAATCCTTAACAATCCTACACTTAGACAAGCTCAAAAACTTCTTAAACTCATTCAACTTTTTCCTACATGAAAAACGAATTCTAGGATTAACAAGATAAAGACGAACTCTCAAAGCTGAAGCAACACGAACACAACTAAGAACCTCATTCTCACTACAAAGACCTGAAACAACAAATATAGGTCTATAATCTGAAAAACATCTACACCACATATCAAAAACATCACAAAACATTTCAAAATCCATAGGCTTAATAATTAAAACTTTGACTTTAGAATCTTCAAAATAATCTCTAACAATAACAAAATCATTACAAGACTCTTTAAGAGAACGTAAACGTGTTATAAGGCTACGCAACCTGAAATCATTAACCCTCACTATAAGTGAACAATGAAGATTCTTCAAGAAGTCTAGAAGATCATTCAAATTATCTTCAGAGAACTCTCCAATAACAGTACCAACCTTATCAACAAACTTAAGACTACATAATCTAGACAGATCAGTACCCTCAGGAACATCTATAACCAACTCAGTAGACGATATAGGAATAAAACTCAAAACATCTACAACACTACTAACTCTAGACAGAACATAATTCCAATCATCCTCACTCACTACATGTATGTTAAAGCTCAGGTAGAGCTTCATCGTGGTTAAGCTAGATTGTGAGAATCTGGTGGGGCCGCCGGGATTTGAACCCGGGATCACTCGGGGTCTCGCGCCCACGGGCCTTCTTATTATGTTGCCCGTGGGGGCGTCCCAAGCCGAGCATCCTACCAGGCTAGACTACGGCCCCTGTATCGTCGATGTTCTATATTTGCGTGGGTTTTTATTTGTTTCTCTTTGTGTTATAGTTTAAATATGAGTTTCATGCTCTTTTCTGTGTGCCATCTCTCAGCGTTCATCTTCTTATAGGTCTCTCGCTATTTTTACTATGCTATCTTACTACTAGAGATCTATTATCATCTTTCTTCTCTCTAATATGTGCTGTTATTCCTGATGCAGATGCATTATTTGGTGTTCATAGGTGTTTCATAGTGCATAATTTTATGATACCTATAGTCATGATTATCATATCGATAGTTTTAAAGTTTTTGAGAAGAATTAACTTGTCTAGAATCTTCTTATGGTCAGGTATAGGTTACCTATCTCATATACTGTTTGACATGTTTACCTGGTATGTAGCAATTTTCTACCCTATATCTAACCTATGTGTATGGGTTAGAGGAATCATTAGCTATAGAGGAGGTCTAAGCGCTGGTGCTAGCTTTAATCTTAGTTTCACATCTTGTTCATCATTACCTACTCATGTTCCATCTATGTCAGATAAGATTCTTATACCAGTAGCAGTATTCGTCTTACTGATAGTGATCTTAACTGTCGTGTATGAGCTGCGTAGAAGGTCTCATAACTATACTAGTTAGAGCAAAAAAGGATAGAGACGTAATTAGGCACGTAGTTGAGTACTATTATAAAGATTGGTCAAGTATGATAAGTATTGAAACTCTAGAAGGAGCTAGAGATCCTGATAAGGTCATAGAGAAGGTTAGAGAGTTGAAGAACAGGTACATAATAGTTCTCTTAGGTAGAGAGGAGTGTGAAGGAGTTGAAAATCTTGTAGATGATAGACCTAACGTCAGTATTGTTAGACTTAGAACATCAAAAGTTAGAAACATGAGACCTCTAGAACTGTTCGTAAATATTGAGAAAGGTAAAGCAGATATGAGACTTAGAGTATCATGGATAGAGAAACCTAAGCTATATGTTTTAGGATTCTCAAAAAGTTTTAAGAGATCTAGAAGATTGATTTCTAGATTACATCCACTCTATGACGTATATCTATGCTTAGGAAGATGTGTTAACGAGCTCTTAAATATGTTAAACATTGATTTTGAGAGTAATTGCTTATTAATAGTCAAGAGAGTTCATGATGAACATGATGTGTATGTATGTGGTAGAAGAGCTTTTGAGTTAATCATACCTGAGAATGATAGGCCATATGCTAGATCTGTAAGAAGTATCAAAGATAGATGTATTATCGATATTAACGAAAGTATAAAATTATCATATGTATTCCTTAAAGTTCATGAAGAGATCTGTAAGATTATTTTGAGAAAAGCTTTCGAGATATCTAACTGTGATAAAGTGATAGTTCCTTGGAGTGGTGGTAAGGATAGTACAGCATGTTTATTACTTGCTTTAAAGACTTTTGGGAAAGATATCGTGTGTCCAATATATGTTGATATGGGTCTTGAATATGAGTTAAATAGATTATATGTTAAATATGTATCTGAGATTCTTAAGGTTGATCCTATAGTTGAGAATGTAGATCTAAGTGATCATATAGATGTTAGAGGTTTACCGACGCATGACTCGAGATGGTGTACAAGATTAAAGCTTAAAGCACTTAAGAGAGCTATGAGTAGAGTATCATCTAGACCTCTCATAGTTGTTGGTGATAGAGATACAGAATCTATATATCGTCTTAAGAGACCTTTCATAAGAGTTTATGAGAATGTTATTCAAGTTGCTCCACTTAAGTTATGGAGCAGCATAATGGTTCAATATTATCTTCTTCTGAATAAGATTCCTCTTAACCCATTATACATGTTAGGATTCTATAGATTAGGATGCTTCATATGTCCAGCATATAGGTACTATGAGCTTGATCTAGCTGAGAAAGTGCTCAAAATAGATGATGAGTCTACTTTTCTAGATCTTTTACGAGAACAATCTTATTTAATCTATTAACCTTCTCTATCCTTACTATACCCTTCTCTTCAAGTCTTTTTACAGCTCTCCATAATGTTGTTCTAGGTATTCCAAGAATCTTATATAGCTCACTCTGAAGTACTGATCCTCCCCTCTCTTTTATGATCTCTACTATCCTTTTCTCAACTTCAGACAACTCTTCTGATATTGAGATCTCCTCGCTCTTCTCCTTAGTCTTTCTTCTAATTCTTCTCGTCTTTATGAATAGTGGCCACAGTACTACATCTATTGTTGCTAACAATATTATCAGGATTATGTATAAGGCAGACTTCTCTTCACTGTTTCCACTACTCTTCTTAGCTTGAATATTTTTTGTACTTTCTGATAATGGTAGAAGTATTAGATACCTTATATAATATTTATGACCTTTCTCTAATTGTGCTGTCTGTTGACTTATGAATTTCATATAATATATCTCGTTCTCTGTAGGTATTATCACTATATTTTTAGACCATGTTAATATTGTGTTATTATATGTTGATTTTACATTTATTGTAAGTCCTATGCTTGTGTTTGTTATATTTGGCATTGCTATGTAAGATATCTCTATTTTTGAGCAGTTTCCTACATTAAGTATCTGAATATAGTCACTATTCAACATAGTGTATGGTAGTGTATTTCCATTACATTGATCTCTCACGTATATCATTTTGTCTATTGGTGATGTTGGTAATGTTACGTTTATTAGATATGCAGGTTCGTGTAATGTTATATACATGTTTACTATTGGTAATCCACCACTTGTTATGTTGATTAATACCATTATTGTTAGAAGTAACGTAGTCATCTTTCTTACACTCTTCTCATTACTATGTTATCGATCTCTTTAAATAGTTAGCTTAGTAATGTTAGGTGAGTACATGAGTAATAAGGTATACATTGTTGGAGCTGGTCCAGGAGATCCTGAGCTCATAACGTTGAAGGGATTGAAAGTTTTATCCAGGGCTGACGTGGTCCTATACGATAGATTGATACCTACAGAGCTTCTCAAGTATGCTAGAAGAGCAGAACACATATATGTAGGAAAGAGTCCAGGAAAACACACCTTTTCTCAACAAGAGATTATAAAGATGATGATAGAATACTATGAGAAGGGTCTAAATGTTGTGAGACTTCATGGAGGAGATCCCTTTCTCTACGGTAGAGGTTTTGAAGAGGTTATAGAACTACGTAAGAGAGGTATTAGGTATGAAGTTATTCCTGGAATCTCATCAATATATGCAGTACCTGAGAGATTTGAGATTCCATTAGTCTTGAGAGGAGTAGCAAGTAGCATAGGTATAGCAACAGGAACAGAAGATCCTCACAAAGGTAGAAAGTTTGTAGATTTTAAGAAGCTTGCGAGAGCTGTTGACACGTTAGTCATAGTTATGGGGAGTAGAAACATAGTGAACATAGCTAAAGAACTAGTAGAGGCAGGATTATCAGAAGATACTCCAGTAGCAATATTAAGAGCGTATCTAGAACCTGAGATAAAGATCTTTAAGACTCTTAGAGAATTAATAAATGATGAAATAAAAATTGAATCACCCGTAATAATAGTTATTGGAGATGTTGTTAAGAAATCACTTGAGTGGTATGAGAGTCATATTACGAAAGTCTAAAACAACTATACTTAGATCAATATTATAGTAAGTATATACTAACACAAGGTATGCAGTTGTCTGTGAGGTAAGTATTGACGATATATCAGCTGTATAATTATAGAAGTTCATAGTTACTTGA
>JAADDN010000151.1 GCA_013153895.1 Thermoproteota archaeon
GTGCTATTTCTTTTGCTATGTCTATGTTTGTTGTTAGGTGTACGTAGAGTCTTCTTCCTCTTATTATTCCTTGTCTGAGTATTGATGGTATGTTTTCTCTTGCTGTGCCGTGGTATAGTATTTTCACTTCTCTATCTTCTGGGTATGTTGCTTCGATCTTTATGCTGTGACCATATGTTGCCCTTATCTTTCCATTCCTTATCTCGAATCTTCCACGTGGATCAAGCTCTACTACTGCTCTTACGTGATCCTCTGTGACCCATCTGTATCTGTCTCTATTTCTCCATCTCTCTTTTATTGCTTTCACTAGCTCACTTAGCTCTACAAATCCTTCCTCGTCAAGTATTAGACCTGCCTCATGTGGTATATGTCTGAGCAATGCGCTCATCAGCCTACTCAACGCTTCTCTCTGATCATCAGACATCAAGTATATGCATTTTCTACCACAGTGGTAAGGTTCTGTAACATATCTACCACATACAGGGCATCTATATACTGGCACTCTCTAATTATAGATCGTTATCAACATTTAAACCTAATCAGATGTTAACGAGAGACGTGAAAGTAGTAGTATCCTCACCTTCTAGAATACATTTTGGAATAATTAATCCTTTTCGTATTGTGAAAGAGAGATATTATACATGTGCTGGTCTAGCAGTAGAACAGCCTAGGACCATAGTTGAAGCATCGTTTGATGGTGATAATGATAGTGATCCTGAGATACTAGACGTTTTAAGAAGATTAGAACATCTATTTGATATTGATACATCAGGTATATCTATAAGAATCTTATCAAAACCTCCAAGACACGTAGGACTAGGATCGACAACACAGTTAAAATTATCGATAGCTAGAGCAGTGTTATCGCTATTCAATATTGATAACATATGTATAGAATATCTAGCTAAGGTACTTGGTAGAGGAGATATATCTGGAGTAGGAACATATGCTCACGCATATGGTGGACTCATAGTAGATATGGGCAAGAAAAACATAGAGGACTTCCCTAAACTATATATTAGACTGGAGTTTCCTCAAGACTGGTACATAGTTCTAGCTAGAGGAGAAGGCAGAGGACCTGACGAGAAAACAGAACATGTACTCTTTACATTATCTTGTCCTAGAGATCTCATCTATGAAGCATCATTCTACCTCTTTAACGTTCTTATTCCTGGAGTAGTTGAAAAAGATTTTGAACTATTTTGTACAGGATTAGAGAGACTACAGTACTCTGTTGGCAAGATGTTTGAAAAAGCACAGGGAGGAATATTTTCAACATATTCTAACGAGCTCATCAACATAATGAGAAAGATGAACCTTAGAGGTGTTGGACAGAGCTCTTGGGGACCTACAGTATATGGCTTTACGATCTCTCGTGAGCATGCTGAAAAATGTGTAAAAGAGTTAAAAGAGGTAGGTTTCTGGGCTATGGTTGTTAGAGCCGATAATAATGGTGCAAGAATACTACGTCTATAATCCGATCCATGCTGGACTATATGTTACAAGGAAGTACCTTGCCTCATCTGTCAACATTATGTACGTCTTATCATCTCTCTTCAGTATCTTTATTATTCCTCTCTTCTCCATCTCTCTTAGCGTGTCCAGGAACTCGCTATATGTCATCTCTATGTCTAATCTATCTTTCTCTGATAATAATCTACCATATACATCTTCTATAGACACGGGCTCAGACATGGCTAGAGGACCTATGATATCCATGAACATTATCCAGAGCTTTCTATTCATGAATCTCAGATTCATCGGAGTCGTGAAGAGAGATCACTAACTGTTATAAACATGTTATGCTCTACTTATTACCAATGTTCTCAAGAGATAAAGGAAGAGAGATTGTGGAGAAATTGAAGACCATAAACGACGAGATAGTTAGCCTCATAAGTAGTGGAAAGTATAGCGAGAGACTACGTATCGCACGTAAGGAGTTTGTAGATGCGATATATTTCGCAATAATGGGGGATAAGGAGAGAGCATTAAAACACGTTACAGAGGCTCAGAGAGAGCTAGATCTATTAAAGTCCTCGTCAGAGCTCTCTTAAACTAGCATATTAGCAATATTTTTAATAAACTCTCACGATAATCTATCAGGCAGTACTCATGTATGCTAGCAGGATACCAGAGCTAGAGGAGCTTCTAGTAAGGCTAGATAGACTTTATTCTGAGGCTGTAGCTTTTGGTAGAGAGGATATCAGAGTAGAGCTTGAGAAGATCTATAGAAACATTATGGAGTATATTGAGGATATTATTAGAGAATCTTCAAAACTATTCTCAGGATCAGCTGAAAATCTTGTAAGAGAGTTCAAAGATAAGATAAGAACGTTCAGAGGATATCTAGACAAGGTCGAGGCTAGACTACCTTCAGGACTTCTTACTCTCGTGAAAGATCTTAAGAAGTCTATAGAGTCGACAGTGAGAAAGATAGAGAACAAGTATTCTGATCTTGAGATGAAGATAACGATGTTGGAGAGGCAGGGAAAAGAAGCTCTCAGAAGAGGTGATAAGGATGTTGCTCAGTACATTGCTCTCCAGGTAGGTGATCTTCAGGAAGTTCTGAAAGAGTTGAAGGATCTCCTACACTTCTACAAGAGTCTTGAGACTCTTCTAAAAGCAGCTGAACAGAAGCTGAGCATAATGATAGATATTGCTCTAATACAGAGCGAGATACGTGTGGGTAAGGTGAAGATAGAGGAGATAATGAGAGAGTTTAATGTTGTTAGAGAGTTCACTAGAGACATACTTGGAATAACATCTGAGATAGACATGGCATTATCATCAACATTGTTATCACCAGAAGCTAGAGCACATCTAGCAGAGGTAACTGAGAGATCTAAGAAGATTCTTGAGAAGTGGTCTAAAGAGCTCTCTATAGAAAGAGTAGAACAGAGAGAGAAGGAGACCGTTGAGGAGAAGGTATGATCTCATGGATACTCTACAGCGGCTTATAAGAGAAGCTGAGAATGCTGAGATTGAAGGAGATATAGATAGAGCAAGAGCACTCTATAAGAGAGCTATAGAACTCTGCCGATTCTATATGGAGAATAGTGATGATGATAGAGATAGAGAATGTTATAAGGCAATATTAAAAATGCTTAAAAATAAACTTGAAACAATCTCTATAGAAGAGAGAGAAGATCAACATTATGAGAAGAAGATAGATACAGTAGACGACTATGTTAAAAAGGCAGCCTCATTCATAGCTAGATCAAACATTACTTGGAGAGACATCATAGGTCTAGAAGATGTTAAGAATATGATAGTCTCCTCTATATATTTCAATCTTGCGAGACCAGAAAAACCTGTTAAAATAGCAACACCAAGAAGATTTCTCCTATACGGTCCTCCAGGAACAGGAAAGACATTGATAGCTATGGCTCTAGCAAGCTTTCTTAAAGCAACATTCATAAATGTTCCCATACCTGGAATATTGAGTAAATATGTTGGAGAATCTCCAAAAATATTATCAGCTATATTTAGATTAGCGAGAGAACGTGCACCATCTGTAATATTCTTTGACGAGATTGATGCAATAGCTCAGAGTAGAGATATAGATGATCACCCAGTAACGGGACTCTTACAGACTCTTCTAACAGAGTTAGATGGATTTGAGAGCAAGCAAGATAGAGGTCTCATAATAGTTATAGCAGCTACAAACAAGCCCTGGCTTCTCGATGAGGCAGTATTAAGTAGATTTGAAATAAAGCTCTACATACCACCACCATCTAGAGACGTTAGAATACGAATGATGAAACACTTCATAGAGGATTCAGGATTCGAGATAGGGCCAGACATATCCTATGAAGAGCTAGCAGATAGAACAGAGAGATACACTGGTAGAGATATAGAAGCATTATGTAGAAAAGCAATACAGAACATGCTTATGAGAGCTAATCCAGAAGTAAAAAACATAGATAAGATAGATCTTGAAGATATTCGAAAAAGAACATACAAGATAGATAAAATCAGGAGAGAAGACTTTGAAAAAGCTCTAGAAATAGTGAAACCATCTATAAGTGAAGAAGAATTAAAACTTTATGAATACTGGGAAAAAGAACCTGAAAAAGTTAGAAAATTAGTAAGATACTTAAGATAGTTCAGCGCTAGAGTATGAACGTAATGTCTCATAAAGACTTCTTAACATATGCAAACTATTATTTATAATCCTTAACTTATCGAGGACATTAGTAACAATCTCTGAAATATCTTCTCTAGAAATATCAACACTTTCGATTTTTCTTAACATCGATGTTAGAATATCTCGAGATATTAAATTATTTAAAAATAGTTCATAAGCTAGCTCAAGTATTCTCAACTTCACTATGTAGAGCTCTCTCATATTTTCAAAATATTTTAATAACAGTTCAAAATGCTGCTTAACTTCATCTCTACTAGTGTTGAGAATGCTCTTAATATTTCTTATCTTATAATCAATTAGTAAAATCTTATCTTCAGATTCTCTAATATGTTTCTCAAGTATTTCAACAATATCGTTCTCCATAGGGAGATCTTCTCACTATAAGATAAAAATCATCTTCTATAGGCCTAATCTCACCTATGTTATCTCTAGAAAGTTCATAAAATAGTATCAAGATATCGTATAATGATGATAAAATATTGAACTTACTATATAAGAGATCTATT
The DNA here is from genome assembly GCA_013153895.1 of Thermoproteota archaeon. Taxonomy (GTDB): domain Archaea; phylum Thermoproteota; class Thermoprotei; order Thermoproteales; family Thermocladiaceae; genus JAADER01. Next base: position 4,654 of record JAADDN010000151.1, read on the forward strand.
ACCTCTCTTGCACTTAGATAACATATAAATCTTCTACTAATAGGATTAGAACTCTTCTCCCTTATAATAGATAATAGAAAGTTTCTAAGTTTATCATATAGTTCTCTCATGTGATCTCTCTTTAGTAAGCTCTCTAACAGCATTGCAATATCCGTGAGACAGTTATAATAGATCTTGCAGTTTTCTAGATCAAGAGATATTAGACATGACTTATAATCATAATTATTATAGGGTAATGTGCTACATAATGTTGTTATAATGATATCAACATAACTAGCAGGTCTAGGTACCTCGTATATTTTACCGAGATCTAGGTTTGAAAATAATATGATAATTCTATATTTTGATCTTAGAAACCTTACATAGAATATTGGAATATCCTTATATAACTCTTCTCTAAACTCTTCAGAGAAAGTTCTTAGAACATCTATGAATTTTGATATGAACATCTTCTCCTTTATTATTTTTCTATAAACTTTCTCTGAATCTTCTATATATAGTGATTCAATAAGATTAATTATCTTCATTATATCATTGTTTGATAGTTTATCTATAATTTTCTTTAGAATTTCTCTTACTATTTTACTAAATTTTTCCTCAGTTATGATGTTGTTTTTAAGATTATTTCTTCTTAAATATATGTTCTTTATTTTATGAATTATTTGTCGAATTTCTACGGTTTCTGTCTTTAAGTATTTCTCAAGTTCTATAAGTTCTGTTAAAAAATCAATATCGTCTTTTGAGAGACCTATCTGTAGGAGGTCTTGTTGGTTAATTTTTCCCTTAGTATAGAGTATTATAATTGCCTTTAGACAAGTTTCTTTGAGAGCCTTCTTTGTTTCTACATCTATTCTGATGTTTTGTAAGTTTTTTAGTATTTCAATTATTTTCTCAATGTTGTCTATGCTTTCTCTTTTATCTTCTACAATTTCTTTACATGTCTTATATGTTTCTATTATTTCTGATATGTCTTTCACAGATGTTATCTATTCTTGTTAGCTGTTATTTAAGTAAGGTGCTTCATGTTTAAATATCTCTCAAGTAGTGTGTATAGATATAGTATATGTTGCTTGTTCTTAAATGGAGAGATAGTAATAATGTTTTGCGAGATCTTTCAATCAACTTGTCGTCTATGGGCTATTTCTATATTGGTAGACTTGATAAGAGTGTTAGAGATAGGTTATCTATAGAGGATTTTTCTGAGGTATATGTGTTTAATGATGAGAAGAATTTTATACAAAATATGAATGTTAAATCTAGGAAAGTTAGTAGAAGACATGTCTTGATCAAGCTAATTTCTGGTGAGCTAATAGTTAAAGATCATGGTAGAGATGGTTCAGGCTCGACTTACGGTACTTATGTAGATGGTATTCAAATTAAGAGAGGATCCTCGGTCTCTATACATAATAAGAGCTTTAAGTTAAGGATCGCTGATCTAGAGGTAGAGGTCAACATAGTTGATGATTATGATAGATATCGTTCTTTTACATCGATTAACGAGGTTCTGAATATTATTGACAAGATAATGAGTGTAATAAATGAGGTTAGACTTCAGTTAAGATGTGGAGTACCTCTTCATATGTTGAATCCTCATCTTGTTGCACTTGATGATCTTGTGAGATCTCTCGAGGCTTATCTTCCTAGATTTTTTGATAGATGTCTTATTGGTCATATACTTGATAAGATACATAGTTCTATTGATAGTATTAGATGTTGCATAGTTGATAGTAATAGTTCTGATGCTGTCATATTGAGGCTTCTTGATGATGCTCTGATGGAGTTGAAAGGTCACTTGGAGGCTCTTGATAAGATAGTAAGACCTGGAAACATAGTTAAAGAATGTTCTACAGATGGGAGACGTATTTAAATATGTTTCTCATAAGATACTTAGAGAATGAGAATAGGAGAACTCATCTTAGCGATATTATTGCTCATACTTGTAGCATCTCTCATAAGTAGTCTTTTTCCTGTTCCTCCTTTCCCCATGTTTCATGATTTTCTATCTATCTTGATAGCAGCATTTGAGGCTTTCATAATACTTGTAGCAATATTTTTAATAATATCATACGTAGTAAACCTATCGAGAACAACAAATAGAAGAAACAATGATGTTAAAAATATACAGAATGTTAATAACGTTAGAAGAAATGTTAATACACGTGTTGAAGAGATACGTAATATGCCTTCTATCTACGGTGTCCAGGTTCTAGAGAAGATAGTTAGAGAGAGGATATCGTACTATGTTCCAGCACGTGTTAGAGGTAGAGCTCTAAAGATTAGAAGAAATATACCTGGATTAAAGGTCAGGTTAGAAGGAGCAACATGCTATCCTGTTGGTGAAGGAGCTGTGAGCCGCGTGTATCTATGTGTTACTGATGATGGTAGAAGATATGCGTTAAAGGTTCCTAAGACGCTTAATGTTGAGTCTATTAGTGAAGATGCTTCTGCTACTATAGATGATGTTGTGATAAATAAGTTTGTAAGAGAGATAGAGGTTTTGAAGAAGCTTAATCATCCATGTATTATAAAGCTCATAGATTTCTCAGCAACTATTCCTGTCCTACTTTACGAGTTTGCTGATGGTCTTTCTTTATCATATCAGATATCTAATGGTTGGAAACCGACTCTAAGAGACGTTCTGATAGTATTGATACAGGTCACCGACGCCATACGTTACGTACATAGTAGAGGGATTGTACATGGAGATCTCAAACTTGGGAATATACTGATATGTGATGGAATAGCAAAGATATGTGACTTCAGTACTGTGAGAGATCTACTCTCATCAAGCTCAAGCATGTCTATATCCTGTACAAGAGGATACTGTGCACCTGAGCAGCTGATGTATGATCTTAGGAGAAAAAGTGCTGAGCTTGGGCTAGAGTATAAGATAGATATCTATCAGTTAGGTAATATTGCTCTTGCATTACTCATAGGAGAGACTATAGATGGTGAGGAAAGAATTAAAATGATGGAGTTTGAGGTGCTTAAAAAAGTATCTAAAATAGAACCTGTAGAATTGAGAGAGCTCATAGTGAGAATGCTTGATATTGATCCTCTTAAGAGACCAAATGCTGAAGAGGTTCTTAAGAGTCTTGTAAACATCTATGTTAAGAGATTTGGAGTCAGTTGAGGGGGATACTCTTCATCTGTTCGCCTGGGGCTAATTTTCATCACCTTGTCTGTCCTTCATACTTTCTCTTTAATTCTTCAACTTTTCTCGAGAGCTCCTCAAGTATCTTCATAACCTGTTGTGGATTTAGTGGAGCAACTATGAGGCTTGCTAGAACTCTTGCAAGATCTTCAGCCTTCTTCTTCTTCAGATCTTCAGGAAGAACTATCTGAGGTATCACTAGTGGGATAGGAGAAACCTTTCTAAGAAACTCTACAATTATGTTGAAAAAGTTCTCATAGGTATCAACTGTGAGAACAAGAAGCTTCGCTATCAGATCCTCGAGATCCTTCTTTAATTCTTCGCTACTCTTGATAACCATGACGAGTAGTATTGTTCTTCAATAATTAATAAGTTCTACAGAAGATCCCAATCAACTTTCTCACGTGTCTCAACTATCTTCTCTAGTTCAAGAAGCTCTTTAAGTGTTCCTAGATATGTTAAATCTGGTAGATATACCTCGATTTTGTCAGGTTTCTCCCAAAGTTTAAAATACGTAAGTATGGTCTTACTAGGAGACTTCTGTAGAAGAGTCCTAGTTACATCAGTTCCTGTTATAAGAACATTAGCACAGGGCAGGATCACTACTATTAGAGAACCTTGAAGAAGTTCTACGTCTATTCCAGATTTCTTAAGTTCTTCTTTCCTAAACATTGAGCTAACTACATCTCTTTTAGATAATTCTACTCTAATAATTACTGCTTCTCTCACAGTATATCCTACAACATCTCTTATGGTAACTGTTGGATGTGTATGACCCATGACGAGATAATCTGCTTTCAAGATATCTTCTATTCTAGGTCTAGCATTTCCGTGAATTAGAAGGATCTTTTTACCATCAGTTGTCTCTACTAACGTTCCTCTAGAATCATAGTACTCTACATTTCTTAATGATAGTCTCTGAACTATCTTATCTAACATTCCATCATGGTTTCCCTGTATAAGAATCAATCTTTCAACCCTTTCGGCTAGCTCAGTTATGAAGAACTCGACATCTTTGTAGGTCTCTACTACGCTAGCTATCTCATGTTTAACATCACCTAATATTGCTAAACTATCAGCTTTTTCCTTCTCTATTAACTCTATGTAATGTTCTATCATCTTTCTTGTCTGACGAGGAACTCTAATACCCTTCATCAGTAGTTCTACCTCGTAACCTACGTGAGTATCTGCTAGTAAGAGAACCTTACCATATCTATCAGTACTGACGACTAGACTTAAAGAGAGAAGAGGCATTACACGATCCTTCTCTCTATTTCCTTACTAGTAGATATACCTACGTATTTAGCTAGAAAACATGACCTAACGCATTCCCTACACTGCGAGCATCTTTCAGGTTCGATAATTCTAGGGTAAGAATCTACTTTAAGAATATTCAACTCACATACTTCTTCACATACTTTACATCTTACGCAGCTATGAGTCATATATATCAACTTCATTATGAACTCTGTAAGACTCTTACATATCTCGAGATCTCTTGACCATACTCTGACACGCGCACCAGAACATATAGTTATGATAGAAGTTCTTGTAAAGATCTTTAAGAGACCATTATTAACATAGTACTCTCTTGATAAGATAGGCAGGAGAGATCTTAATTTATTAATATCTATTTTCTCTAAAAATGTTGGAAAAACTTCTATAACAGTTTCAAGATTTTCCCTATTAATATCGACTCTTATAACAGTACATACAGGATTTGTTAGAGATGTAATATCGAACGTTACGCCGACTCTCTTAAGATAGTTCTTGAGATCTCCAGGAAGTTCAAATCTCCATCTCCAGAGATCATATCTTAACCATACATCTGACGCGTTTATCTTTCTTCTGAATCTTTTCAATTTTTCGTACCAGGAGTTCCAGAGATCTGGGTGAACATTCTTGATTATCTCTATCTCTGAACATCTGAGAGTTGGACAGATATAGCAGCCAACTCTCTCGAATCCTTCTTCGTAAAGCTTGTTTAAGGGTAATCCTCTATGATGTATGTATAATTCAACTTCGAGAGCTGTCCATTCATATAATGGAGAAGCTATCACATCTGCAGGATTCTGACCATAAACATCTTTCTCATACCCTGCAAGTGCTCTCTGAGGAGACTCAAACAATCTCTGACCAGTAATACTCACTATCTTTCCTCTGATCCTACCTCTAATATATCTTCTAAGAGGCTCAAGTTTACATACCTGTGTACACCATCTGAAATCTCTGGCAGGAGGACCAAGAACATTAAATACTTTATCAAACATCTCTCTATCAGCTTCTACAACATCTATATGAGCAATCTTTGATAGATTCTCTATTACATCTTTAGTTTCTGGAAATTCAAAACCTGTATCACAGTATACGAAAGTCTTGATACCGCATAACTGAGATAAGTATAGAGTTACTGTACTATCCTTACCTCCAGATACTGTAACCATGAAGTTATGATCTCTATATTTTCTAATTATTGAATTAATTACCTGTATAGAACTGTTCTCAAGCTTCTCTATTCTATCAATATTTGCCTCAAGAACCTTATCTATGCTTCCTTCTCTCTTCTCAGCTTCCGTAAACATTATTCCTCTGAGAACTTTAATAATTCTGAATTTTGATCCACGAATCTGAAGAAGACCGTACGTATCCTTATCCTTAAGCTTAAATGGTACATATATCTCCTCGTTATCAGGAAGATTACCCTCTACTAATGTGCTCTTATCAACATAATCTCCAACATCTACACGACTTCTCTTAAGTATAGCATAGTATCCTATCCTGTTGTCTATAGCTATTTTTATACCTGCATAATCAAACCTAAAGAACCACCTTCTACTATGAATATCGAAGTATCTTACACCTATTACTCTGCCTCTACATATGACCTCATCTGCAGAATCAACATGTTGAACCTTGTTTAACAATACTACCTCATCCATCGATATTAGAAGATCCTCTATATCTGTTCTAGATATTCCGTACGTAGATTCTATTGCCTCAACAATTATCTTCTTATCATTAT
>JAADDN010000168.1 GCA_013153895.1 Thermoproteota archaeon
ACCAATGAGAACACAATCAAAACTATACGACGAACTAATAAGAAGAATAGAAAATGCAACACCTATAACAGGGCAAATATGAGCATTATAAAAAATGTTTTCCATATATAAAATATTTAAAATTGTTATACACTATTAGCCTTCTCCACTAGTCTAATGATCTCCTCCTCACCCAGCTCGTAGAGTCTGTCCAATATTACTGATACTAATATATCCTCTGCCTGTCTACCATATACTGGGACTATCTTGTTCTTCCTCGGTCTAACAACATGTGCTGGATATGGCTGTGGATTATGTATATATAGTTTACAGTACTCTGCAACTCTACTCGCTATATGATCCTCGCTATACTCTACATCTGATATTATATTAGCCTGCTCATCAGTTATCAATACTGTATGACTATACTCTCCACTCTTCACCTCTTCCAAAGCCAGTTCAAGACCACATTCAACACATGTACCATCGTTCGGTGCTCTCTCAAGCAGGTCAAATATTCGATCTATCCTATGTACATAGTCTGGCTCTAGATAGAATGCGTCACCACTAAACATTACTATATTCTTAACATTTCTAAAGAACGGTACCCAGCATAGCAGCCCCTGCATTAGAATGTTTCTAGAGAGATCCCTCTTCCTCGGACTCATAGAAGCCGAGCCGTCTAGTACCAGGATAATGCTCGCTCTCTCAAGACCTAGACCAAGACGCTCAAGCTCCTCAGCTGTCTGAACCATCTTCATGCTCCACACTCTAGCCCATGCCTGAGCAACAGGATCATCTACACCATGTCTCAATGCCGTGTAGATATAGGTCCTAGCAATATACCACTGAGGAACCTTCACACCTTTCCTCTCCACAGCCCTTACAAGACCGTCAACAGTTACTCTCGGATTCATACATCTCTCACCACGTGCAACACGGTAAAGCGCTTCACAGAACATTGCTATATCATATGGAGACATTATGTTAAATATCCTATCATCAAACAATGAATATGATATAGGTCTAGCAAGACTGAACGGCAGACCATGCTCCACAATAAGCTCATATGCTCTACCATGCTCTCTCCTCCTCAAAGCCTCTCTAACCATCACCCTAGCCTTGAGAAGAGGATCAGTAACGTTCCTACCCTTATAGAAGAGGAAGTCATAGACCTCTGAGTCAATCTTTACATAATCCATCACAAGTCTAACAAGCGTTCTAAGAGATCTCGGATACTTCACCGCTAGCCATCTCAGCTTTCCCTCCCTCTCCCACTCCTCTATAACTCTCGCTAACAGTTTCCTGACCCTTCTCCTGCTTATCTCAACCCTATATGGAAATGTTCCATATCTAAACATATTATAGAAACGTTCTACAAGTATCCTAGGAGTATAAGTCGATAAGAGACGTACAAGATCCTCACTATCATAACCACATGCTACCCCACTAACAAGAGCTAGAAGAGGAGCATCCTTCTTAAGCGAGATATATCTAGCATACTTAACAGCATGAACATAGAATCCAGGATCAATACGATAAACATCTCTAGACACTAATAATCCAAGAGTAACAACATCCTCCTTAGACATATAGAAAAGATCAACAACATGACCAGTCAGCAGAAACTGCAGAAACAGCCTCCTAACAGACGGAACATAGTAACTATGTCGAGACGCATCAAAACCCTCAGCACGCTCCCTCCTACGCAGAAACTCCTCTACAAACCTTCGTACATCATCCGAAACCATGAATACTAGAGAAAGAACACCTTTAAAAAGATAAGAATACCCGCGGTCAAAGGGGCGGGACCCCAACTAGCCCGCTTAACAGGCGGGTGCTGAAGGGTCCCGCAATCCGCGGGCAAGTAATCTACCTACGAGGTGTTATATATCGTTTTCGTCTAAAACATGTGCCAGCTCTATGAATTTTCCTCTACAATGTCTATACTTTATGAACAGTTTTAATGCTTTCTTAACATGTTCAAGATCTGCAACACGTATGAATACTCCCTTAAAATCATCCTCATCATAGTTTGTCCAGTCATGCTCTCTAAAGTATCTGTAACGTATCTCATTACATATCCAGTAGACCGTGTTCCTCCATGATAATACTACTGGCGTGTCAGCACCATCATAATCACCAACATATATGATTACTCTGTTTCTCAACTTTCTCATAACATTATCATGGTCAACCCGTACAGCATTACCATACCTATCATAATAATACTCGATCTCGCCATTAGGAGCCTCATAGATCTCAACATCACCCCTCCTCAAAGCAGAGTAGAACAGATAATTTAAAATACCGCTAAACCATTCCATGCTTCCCGAAGTATCAATTATCAGAACAATTCTCTCCCTAACCTTCTCAAAATAGTAATTCCTTAAACTATCCTTCCTATATCTCCTCATTATAAGCTTCCTGACATTAATATAATTACCATTAACAGGTAGAAGATCATTAGCACGATCCTCAGCCAGGTACTGAATAGCATAATCAAAATACTTACCTAAAACATTAATAGAAGAAGTTCCGAGCTGTACAACCTTATTAGTATTATACTGATAATCCTCTTCAAGAAACATATCCTTACTCTCCTCATAATCATTAGAATAATGATCCTCACCATTCTCATCATAATTCTCGCTTTCGCTACCATCCTCATAGCTCTCATTTTCAGAAACCTGAAAATCATCTTCAGATTCCTCATTCTCCTCACCTACCTCACCACTATCATCCATCTCATTACCATGACCAACATGAGATTCCTCACTACCAGCAACCTCAATCTCCTGAGCATCATCCTCGCTAGCACCATCTTCTTCATCATCCAAAGACTCATTAGAACCATGATCCTCCTCTCGAATATCTAAAGACCTTGTAGACTCCTCATTTTCATTATCAATCTTCTCATCATTCTCCAGATTCTCATCCTTACTCTCCTCCCCTAGATCACTCCTGAGATCACTATCATTAGCGGCACTACTACTCTTACATCCATGCTTCTCTTCGCCTTCCCTATCCTGACTACTCTCACTCAAATAAGAAAACGATTCATTACTATTATTATCTATACTAGACCTATCCTCATCTTCATCATACCTATCCTTCCTCTCTTCCTCACCTAGAAGAAACCAGTATCTGAAGATTCTCCTCTTCATGATCAATACAGCTCGAGTCTCTCTGTAAATCCATAGACTCTGCCCTTATTTAACACACCTCTCTTCTTCAGCTCTTCTAATCTACTATCAATAATATTATCAATAATCCTATATACTTCATATAATTCCTTTATCTTTATAATAATATTCTTAACACTGTTAACTACCTCATCATTAACATCTATAACATCATTCGCCCAGAACCTAACATCAGCACTATCTCCCTTATTCTTCAGCACATCAATCCACTTGTTCACACTTTCTAGAAACCTATTAACATAATATTTATTACATTGTTCAATAATCTTAATCTTATTATACATCTTCTCTACAATATTAACAAGATACTCCTTAAATATCATTACACTATTATTTATATGCTGTATAAACATACTATTCAATTTATCTCTCAGAACCTCTAAAGTATCTAAAATATCCTCACATTTTTTACCATTGTTAAAATATATTTCAACTCTATTATTCATTACAGCCACATCAATCACATTATTATCATCATCTGTCTTTCTCATTCTTATTAGATTCTTTGAATAGTATATTATGTTCATTTTCAGTTTCTCAGCCATTTCAATAATATCTTTATAATAACTTATCAGGTCAATATTAACTAACTCCTTGATAATATCTGATAGATCAAGAACTAGTAATCCTTCTTTACAGTTTTTCAATATTGATTCAAAATATGCGTTTTTATCATTCCATTTTTTAAATACATCCAGCAGATTAAATGTCATCTCAACACTGTTCCTAGTTACATTCTTCATGAATAGTAGTATAGGTGCCTCCTGTGGCTGTGGCTCTAACAGCTTTATCGCTGAATCATATACCTCCTCGTTTGGCTTAGCTATTATTAACGTGTTCTCAGGCTCGATAATCCTGTTATTCTCTTCCTCCTTAACATTCCTCTTAACGTAATTGTTGAAGCTCTCGTTTTCCCATATAAGTCTAAGTGTTCTGCTTTCAGCTGTCTTTACTATATCCGTACTTTCATGTTTTTCATCTTTCTCTAGTTTCTCACTATAATAATTATCAATATTCTCACCATTCTCGTCATTATTTTCATTATTTTCTGCTGTCTCATTATTATTTATATAGTATATAAATCTTTCCCAATCTTCATCACTTTTAATAATAAATGTTCTGAGAAGCAGATTAAGATCATTACATATCTTTGCCTCGATTGCCTTTCCAAGCTGTATAAGCTCTTGAACCGTTGCTGGCTTTTCCAATCCTGCTCTTATAGTGTCCTCGTAGATCTTTACTAGCAGCTTAATCAGCTTCTCATTGTTGAAATGTCTGGATAATATGTCTCTAATCTTTTCAGGTTCTAGATATCTCATTTTTATATGTATGACTCTTCTTAACAGTGGTTCTGATAGGTCTCTCATATCGTTAGATGTTAGAAAGAGAATAATGTTCCTGGGATTGCCAGTAATGATCTTCTCCTCGTTACTTATTCTACAGCTTACACGGCAGTTCTGAATGAAGTCAAGTAGAAACGCATCAGCAGTTGGTCGAGCTTTATCAAACTCGTCTAGTACTAATACCACTTTTCTACTATGTGACAGTTTCAATGCTTCTGGCAGTATTCCTAGAACGATCTCTATTCCTGATGTTGTTCTCTCACTTGGAACATATTTATATAGTAGATCATCCTCGCTTGTGCCAGGTACACACTGGTAGAACAGGTACTGCGCATTCAAGTACTCTGCTACTAGCCTTGTCAGTTCTGTCTTTCCTGTTCCTGGAGGTCCTCTAAGCAGTATTGCTCTTATATAATTAACATCTCTATTATCCAGAACAAACTGTATAATATTTATAACATTTCTATCATAATGAAAACCTTTTTCTAATAGGAAATTGAATAAGTTAGAACTCATAGTATATGAGACCGTGTCTACTATTTATGTTCTGTATTTTCATGTCTTTTTAATATGTGGCTCGTATTTGCGTTATCGGACTTCCTCGCCTAACATACGAGATCTATGTTCTATTTCTAATATGGTTTATAGAGTATGGTTTTTAAGTCAGCTCGTATATTTATACGCATGGTATCGAGAAAAATAGAGGAGCTGCTTGAAACATGTAACAGGAAGTATCTAGTAATAGTGTCAGGAAAGTCACCACTACCTAACATCTATGCTACATTAGGAAGAGCATCAAGCGACATAAGGAAGCACTACTGCACTGATGACCTTGGAGAGGTGCTGGAACATGAACTGAATAGTAAACTATATATCTACGCGTTAATGAGAGAGGATGATAATCATTATAGAGTGTTAATGTATTATGCAGATGTTGGGAAGATAAGGAAGCTAGGAGAGGACCATATAGAGCTGAGGAGAGAGCCGAGGAGCACTAGTAGGAAAGCTAGCATAAAGATAATATTCAAGAGAAGCATAGATCTATGCCAGATGATGGAAATACTTACACAAATATATCCAGAATTGGCAAATAACTATGTAATAGAGGACAATACTATACATATTAGATTAGAGGAACATGTGGACCAGGTACTAGCAAAGATAGAATACATAGCAGAGAAGTATAGGGACCTCATAGAGGAGATAGTGATAAAGAGGAGAGAGAAGACTGTACTAAGACCTGAGAAGAGAGAGCCAGTAGATCCCTAACTTTTTAAATAACGTACTGCTCTCCGTCTGAGAGCATGAGGAAGTGTGTGCATTCCGTAAAACATGCATAATGTCTCTACTAACCGTGCAAGATCCATATACGATATACCTAGTATAGCATTCCTATATTCTCCTGTCTCTCTCCTAATCTCTCTCCCGCATATATCAATAGTTTCATAATCTTTAGAATGTTCTAAAGCTTCTGCTAGCTTTGTAACAATTTTCTCATGATTCTTCTCCACATATTTTAACAATTTTACTATTTTACCTATCTTCAATTCTTTTAAAATATATTCATCTACTGGTATTGAAACATGTTCACTAGTGTAATTATTTTCAGCTATTCTATGGTTTTCTCCTATATATCTTTCATATATGTTAAATAATATTTTGAAAGGTTTCTCACTATAGTATATGTCTATTCTTATATCTGTCCATATATAACATGTCTTCAATAGTTGCCCACGCTCTCTCCATTCTATACTGATCCTCGTATCTATTATCGAGAACTGGTATATTCTTGTCTTCTCCTCTATGTTCCTGATCTCTGGATTGTAGAGCAGATATCTTTTCCATCCTGTTCTTTTAATAGGTCTCCAATATCTCTCATATTTCCACAGGATCTCAAAGGTCTCATCATGGTTAACATATGCATATGGTATTATCCACATGTTCTGTAATGCTCTATAAAGTATTTAAGAGATGTATTATCCTGATAAAATGGTTTTTATTCTTCTATCCTTACTAGTCTACCATGTTTCTAAGACTTGTAAAGAAGAGTAGAACGTTTTCAGCGTTTATTGGTCCAGTACCATATTCTAAATATAATATCGTGTCTAACGTTCTTATACGTGTATATCTTCACTATCTCTCCTCTCCATATAGACTATACATGTTGTTAACCTATGATGAGCCTTTCATAGCTAGAATAGAGTTCGACTCTACTATATGGAAGGTTGTTAAGCCTGTCCCTGTAAGAAATATTGATAATATTGTAAAAAACTTTCATAATATTGTAAATATTATTGATGGTGAAGTAGTAGCTAGACTACTGGTAAAAGGTATAGATATATTGAAGGGATATACTATAAATATTGTAAATATTCTTAAAAGTGTTAGAACAGGTATTAAAGAGATAGATAAAATACTTAGACACCAGATCATAGAGATTGAAACCAAGAGACAGCAATATAAGATAGAGACGTTAGGTAACTAGAATGCGCAACTGGATTAAACTATTAACCTATCTAGAACATGAATCCAACATCCATAGACTACTAGAGATAGCACTGAAAGAAGGAATAGTAGAGAACGAGGAGGAGTATAGAGAGCTTCTACACCTGCTAGAGATATCGGAGATATATAGAGTAGAGAAGGATAGAATAGAGATATTAGACAGGGAAAAACATAGAAGGATTATAGAGCTGTTAGAGAAGATTTAAACTAGATTAGAACTGTGGAACAGCTACCTGACTAACAGTTACACCTCCCGCTCCTCCAGCAACAGCCTTCTTTACATGCTGCTCAAGCCACTCATATATCATATCTGACTTATCTCTCTCATACATTACCTGCTTAATATAGTTGAGCAGCTCTGGATCATCTATCTTATATACTCCTCCAGGCACCTCTCTTCCTGCCCCCCAACATCTTATCAGTATCTCTCCCTGATTTACAAATATATCGCCATCGAAATGTGTTACTATCTGTGGTACTCCTTCTGCCTCTTTACACTTTTTCATCCATTCGTATAGGCTATATCTGTTAAGTACTCCATGTACTCTTCTTATTCTTACATGTTCTCCTGGCATCGCCATGTGTTCTATTACTCTTATCATCGTTTAAAGCTTTTCCCCTGTACACTATAGTTTGAACTATGTCTTATACACGTGTAATTGTTATATCAATGTTAACGTCTTAAATATCATATAGCTATAATATACTTATGCTTCTCCTCACAACTGTAAAATATCATGATGACAATATTATCTTTGCAATAGATTTCGATGAGAGAAAAGGAACGATAAGGAACAATATCGTGGGAAAAGGGAAGCGGTATATTGCAGTGAGAGTAGATGCACCAGTAATAGATCTGGAGTACCCTACAGAGAGAGACATAGAAGATATAAAACCGCTTGTCGAGCTGATAAAGACTAAGTTACATGTTGATGTAAATATTGGAAGAACTGTTGATGGCATGCTTTATATAGAGATATATAGAGATCATGGTACTGTTAGAGGATTTAAACATGTAGAATTCATCTCAGGGATACTTATTATAAACCGTTCAAAAAGGAGAAGAAAGAAATCTAGAGTCTATAGGATTATTGACTAGTCTCTTTTAATTTTCTCCATGTCTTAAATATATGTGAAACTGATAGATTTGCTCTACCGTGCTGTAGCGTCTAGAAGTGTAGATATTATGGAGCTGATGTTCAATGTTAACAATATTCTTAAATGTATTGGGAGAAACATTATTGATGATACTATATATGTCAGCGATCTTACTAGATGCGTGTTGAGGGCAGCATATGTACGTAGACTTATACATGTTCATGGTATTGAACATGCTAGAGAAATCATTCTCAGGAAGATGCTGGATTATGATAATATTAATAGTATATTAATGGGCTTCATAGTACAGTACGGGTTAGAACGTTTTCTAGACGGTTCAACAGTGAGGAGGAGCCAGATTACTTGGAGAAGGGTTATAGATGTAGATGGAATACGTCTAGTAATATCTGGCAAGCCCGACTATGAGATGATTATTGATGGGAGGATAATTCCCGTGGAGATCAAGTTCACTAGGAGAAACATAGAGAAACCATATAGCAGCTATGTTACTCAGTGCAGCATATATGCATGGCTATGTAACGCACCCTACTGCAAGCTTCTCATCTTCACACCTGAGAGAGTAATAGAGCGGGAGATAGGTCCAGCAACGGTAGAGTATCTTAGACTCATAGTTAGGGAGTGGCTCTCAAGAGCACCATTATGGGAGTGGGAATGCAGGCACTGCCTCTTCAGAGACATGTGCAGGAGAGAGGATAGGGAACGTATCAGGAATAGTAGAAGCATTAGGAAGAGCATAAAGATTCTACATGAAATAGAGAACCAATGAGAATAATAGTGAAGACTACAGGAGAAGCATGGAAAGTAATGGAAAACTATGTAAACACGTGCCTAGACATGGGTGGAGTACCAATATTCAAGACAAGATATGGAGGATTCCCACTAGAGCTCGATAACCGTCCAACGGTCCTAATATACTGCTATGCTCCTCTAAGAGGAAGACTAGAACCTATAGACCTAACAGCACTTGACAGTGAGTGGGTCAGGGAATGGGAGAAGATAGATACAACATATGGATATTGGAGAGATATATATGGAAGAGAGTTTAATTACCTATTTAGAAGAAGAAACCCTATTACAGTCCTTGTAAAGTAAACATTTCCCTACCTCTCCTAACCACACTATGTCTCCTACGTAGAACTATCAATAATGCGCCAACAATAACTGCAGCGCCTACAGCACCGTAGATCAGTAACATTCTATTACTTGGGAGAGTAGTAAAGGTATATGTCCTAGTAACTACAATAGTATGGAAAACATCTGATACTGTTATCACTGCCTTACTAACATTAGAAGGAATCTCAAGATCATAAATATAGACACTCTTCCTAGGAACAATGATACCTGTAGCATTTATATACGATCCTCCACTAGAGTAATAAAACGTCCACGAAACAGTCATAGTTATCGGATAATCATATGGATTCTCAAGACTAATCACAATCTTCCTATCACTCCTAGACAAGCCTATACCAGGCTTAACATTAACATACACAACAACATTATGAACACCAGAGCCAAATGTCCTCACAACAGCCATAGAACCATTAATCCAGACACATCCAGGGGCAGAAATACCAGGACTACACTTAACACCTGAGACATCACTACCGTTAACAAACACGCGAATATAATCTATACTACCGCTCTTAGGGGAAACACCTATACTACAGTTACCATTATTACACATATATGTAACATTAACAACATTATTACTCACATACGTACCAACAACCCTAGGCAAATTACCAAGAAAAACAACATAATTACCACTCATAAAACCATGAAACACACATACACCCTCCCCTTCACGTACATAGACTGGATATAATATAGGCTTAACATATCTACTACCTATCTTCAACATCGTGAAACTACTATTCCACTTTACATATACAGATGCACTACCTCTCCTAACACTTATACACAATCCATCAACACCATAAGGAACATATGCATAAGATAGAACACCACTAACATTTGCAAACGCATGCCTCCCAATTACAGTCCTCACAGACATATTAACCGCCCTAGAGGCTTCACCCAAAACAACAAGGTTGCCAACGAAATCACTAACATTACTATGACAAATAGCCATACTATAGAACCCAGTAAGATTACTACCACCAAAATCAACACTACTAAACAACACATTCATAAAAGACAAACCACCATAAGGCAGTAATGGATATCTAAGAGGAATATGAAGATAGTATTTTCCTAATAACGTAATTACAGGTTCAATAGGAAGCTCAACAGTAACATTTCCACTTAACCTAACAACTATGAAATGAATAACCTTATCAAGCTGAGGAACATATCTAGAAGTTATACCAGTACATGGATAAACATTACTATCATAATAATTATAATACATGTCTCTTGTAAATCTGTTACATATAGTATTATAATCTATAGTACCATTAATGTCTTTTGCAATATGTACAACATGTACAAGTTCATAAAATATTCTGAATGCTTCATTAATACCAACATATTTATCAGCCTTCATAAATATCTTAGTAACATTTATACCATAGTTATAAAATATATAATTAAACGTGACGTAAGCAAGATCGCTAAACAAAGTACTGCTATCAAAATAGAGCCCCCAATTACCAGTACTCATATATCCAAATTTTCCTACTTCAATATTAGTAATACCACACATTTTTACTTCAAGATTTTTTAATATATTTAAGATATTGTCTGGAAATCCATTATCTTCAATATTATAGTTAGTAAGTAGATATATTAATGGCGTTCCATATACTTTAGAACTATTTATGACATATAGATATATAAGATATAGACAGCTATACACTGAATATCCCCATGAACTAGACGCAACATATGAATTAAGATCCCAATATGGGTATAAATCATCGGCTTCTCCTGTCATTTCTATATGGTTTTTCATTTTGCTTATTGTCCATATATATGCTCTTATTAGTTTTTCGTGTAGATTGTAATATTTTTCATATTTTTGTCTGAGTGTTACCTCTATCTGTGGTTTTCCTAGCTGTATTTTATATGGCTTTGCCGCCCATATTTTCAAATATATTACTATCGATCCTCTTAGTGTTATTAGGTATGGTTTACATATTTTTATTATTATTTTGTTGTTTTCTATTTTTGGTATTATTGTCGTGTTTTTTATTGTTGTTGATATTGTTATGCTTGTATTTATCTGTGTTATATTTGTCTTGTATGGTATTATCATTCTTATACATGTTGGTGTTTCTTGTAGTAGTATTCTATAAATGTTTATGTCTATTTTATCTTTTCCTTTTATGTTTATATTTATTGGGTATACATATTTTATCTCTACTGTATATTTTCCTGATATGTTTTCTGGTATTGTTGTTATATTCTGATTATTTATATATATGTTTCCTACTATTTTAAGTATTGTTGGTGTTTCTAATATTAGTGTTATATTTCTCGGATATTTTATATATATGTTTCCTGTTGTTTGTATAATGTTTATCTGTGTATATGGTACATGTATTGTGTAGTTTCCTGGCATGCTTATGATATATCTGTTAGATACTATTGGTATTGTCTGTGCGTATAGTGTTGTTGTGAGTACGATTAGTAGTATTGTTAATATTAGTGTTAGGATTCTCTTCATGGGGGTAGTCTTGTCTGGAGGAAATAAAAGTTCTATGCCGTGTGTTTAATAGTTAAAATTGTGTTTAACATATTTTTCCTATGTCGCTTCCAAATATTGAAGAGGTTCTAAAACGTGTACAGGAGCTGGAACAGAAGTTGCAACAGCAGGAGAAGACGAGTGTACCGTCTGCTCCTTCTTCTACCGTGCAATCTTCAGCTACTAGGAGCGAGAGAAATGTTAGGAGGAAACCTTCTGCTACTGCGGTAGAGCTGTTGAACGAGCTCTGTAATGCTCTTGGTGGCAAGCTCTATGTTCCTCCTAGGTTTCCTGACCGTCCTCTATGTCTTATTGATCATGTTTTCGGTGTGTCTGTTGAGTATGATCCGAAGAGGAATGCTGATGTTGTTAGGATTGAGAAGATTAGGGGTGTAGAGTATAGGCAGGTTGGTAAGGTTAGGAGGAGGGAGCTTGTTCTAGATGTTGCTACTATGGATATTGTTCCTCAGAGGAGTATAAGGTTCGAGGTGGCTCTAGAGTCTACTACTAAGAACCCGAGGTACCCATCTTTCAATCTTGAGCTAGGAAACTGGTACAGCACGCTCTCTATCTCCAGGAAGATACGTACTATAGGTCCTGAACGTGCTGTAAGTCTTGCATGTACGGCAGCTGATTCACGTGGAGAGCATAGGATTGCATGTGTCATGCTTCCTAGTCCAGAGGTATCTACGAAGTTCGAGTTTAATGAGAAGACTAGGCAGTGGGCTATGGTTAAGGGTAGGAGAAGATTCTACGTGTTTAGGGGTCTCTAATCTAGTTTAAACATTCTTCTCCTCCTCTCCCCTCCTCTAACTGTTCCTCTCCTTGATAATCTCAGTACTGCTCCTACAAGTGTTCCTACTGTAAATGTTCCTACTCCTGTGACTGGTGTCAGCGCGTGCATGCTGATAAATGTGACGAAGTCTACTATGAGGCTGATCAGCCAGTCTATGAATCTGCTCCAGAAGATGTATGCGAATCCCATTGACTGTAGCCAGAACATGAAGAGTATCATTCCTCCGAAGACTATGGCTAGGAAGAGGAGGATGAATTTTCCAATCTTCTCAAGTATGAGAGTACCGACATATCCTGCTGCTATTCCTGTACCGAACGTTGTCGCTATTGCAGGTATCTCTAGGTTCATTAGGTTTATCTACTTTCCTTTTCTTATCAGTGTTTCCAGATCTAGCAGTGTTCTTGATATGGTTACTGATTTTCCTTCTAGCTCTGGTTTCTCTCTATGGACCATACATGTTAGTCTTCTATCTCCTCTCTCATGTCTTGAGAGTCTATAGATCGCGTACATGTAGTGGAGGCTTCTCTCTCCGAAGCTTGGTTTAACAGTGTATCCATGCCATCTACGCATTACTGTCTGTGACTCATGTGCTATACAGATTACTATGCTTCCTGTACGTGCTGCATATGTTGCTAATGCTCTAGTAATAATGTTCAGGAGAGGTATCACTCTCGCACTTATCTGAGCAGGCTCCACACGCAGCTCAGCCTCCTCACCCATCCTCTCGAGATCCATCAACTTCTCCACCTCTCTCTGAAGTATTGACTCTCCTACCGCATGTGCAGTAGCTCCGAAACTATCATAAACTATTATACTCTTCTCTAATCTACTGTTTAATCGTTTGAACATGTTTGTCGCAATGTCCTTTATAGTATATGCCTCAACTATCTCAGCATCAGGCATGAGCTCTCTGACCATTTTAAACATGTTTTTCTCACCGAATCCCCAGTTTGCTTCTGATACTATGAAGATGGGTCTATATCCTAGGAGCGAGAGCTCATATGCTAGTCTAACAGATAGACGTGTCTTCCCTATAGATGCTACTCCAAAGATCGCATATACTACACCAGGTACAGCACAGAGATCTATGTCTCTTACAGTCTCTAGAGCAGTCTCTCCCAGTGCTCTAAGCTTCTCCTCTCCGCTCTCTCTTATCGAGGTCTCTATCATGTCCATTATCTGCTTCTCATCGTATCCTTCCACATCTATCTCCTCAACATTCTCACCAATGCTTCTAGCAGCATCAACTATCCTCCTCGTCTGATCAACAACGTTATCATCTACAGGTATGATAAGTCTGTTACCTGTCTTAAAGATACGTATCCCTTCTCCACGTAGCTTTCCTATTAGTTCCTCAGCTTTCTCCACCTCTGTAAGCTCGAGAGCGTCTCTTCCCCTATGTTTTACTAGTCTGATCTTCATGTCTCATATAGGTCTACTAGATTTATAAATCGTTTATATAAGAATCTCGAAGACATGTATAGTAGAGCCATCTAGGAGAGATCTCAGTACGACAGTACCATCATTATAAGATGCTATGCATGGAACCGCGTTTATCCTGTAAAGTTCTCTGAAACATTTTGAAAGTGTTAGAAGAGTCTCCTCTTGCCTCTTCTCTATATGTGATCCATATTTCACCTCTACTAGCAGAAGCCTCTCTGGTCTCATCGCTATGATGTCTGGGCTTGGATGTGCATCTAGTAGAAAAGTATGGTAGCCTAGTTTTGATAGTGCGCTAGCTACCTCCTCCTCTAGTCTATATGGTATGCTTCTTCTCCTATATCTCAATTATCTGCCCACCATTATACATCTTTGTTAGATATCTCTCTACTTGGTCTACATACCTGTCAATGTTCCTCTTCGTAATATTCACCACACTTCTAGCTACCTCAATCTTCTCTCCAAGAGGAGCATTCATACACCATCCTATCGTTCCAGCCATCATGAACCTGTCAAGACTATCTTTAAGACATGTATACATGTTCTCTAGAAGAACATGATCTATCCTCCCCTCTCTCAGTGCAGTGATCATTCTATCAATATTATCCTTAACAACATTAACATAGCTCTCACTGTTCTTGAAACCGCACTCTCCTACTAGACTATCAATCCTATTCTTCATATTCTCTAGCGTACGTATTAGAAAGTTTATATCATCTCCAGAGGGAAGACTTGTAAATGTTTTATTTATTATACTTCTTATAACATTAACATTCCTATATATATCATATGCCTTTATAAAACATGTATAGCAACTGCTCATAGATAAATAGAAGAGAGAAGAAGAAAATATTTTTTACCCTAGGAAAAGAGATTTTTACTCTAGCTTGAACATCTGCTTTCTCCTTCTTCTAAGCGTGTGATGGTGATGTTTTGCAAGTGCGAATAAGAGCAGCAGGACAGCGAGTCCAGCTACGGCTAGTCCAACATATAGATAGGTCTTGCCTGTTATTCCTATCTTGAAGCTTGCAATATTGTTTCTAGGATAGTCGTCTAATGTTACTATCTTCACGGTTACGTTCTCTATATATAGTGGATGTGTCCATGATAGTGGAAGTACTGGTGCACGTACATTTACCTTAATTGTCTGTGTTGTAGAGTTGTTTAGAACTATATGATAGTCATGTACCAGTCCTAGGTTAGTAAAGTTAACTAGAACATCTGCCGTTCTCATGAACACGTTCTTTCTAACATCTATAGTCAGTGTAAATGGTTGACCACTCATTACTACATGTGGATAAGATAGTTTAACTATCTCTACATCATATGCGATGGGAACCGTGATCGCAACAATATTGTTCAGTGGATTATAATCCTCTGGCGATATTACTGTAGCGTTTATAGTCATCTTCTCATCCCATGGTACAGTAAAGTTGAACTTCTCGACACTCATATACCCATTCAAGACACCAGTAAACACCTTCCTCACAACTGTGCCAGCATGTGGTCCATATACAGTCACTGTAAGTCTGTACGGTATGTCTCTCACAGTCATGTTATTGTAAGTGAACACGTAGACTGTGACTTCCTCTGTATCTCCTGGGAATATGCGTATATCATTTAACTTTATTCCTGGACGTATCCTTTTAACTACTTTTAAATATACCGTCACATAGAGGTCTACTGGCTGTCTTAGACAGACAATGTTGCTCCATGCATGGTTATTGCTTAGGTCAGTATCATTCTCATATCTGGATATCTCTGCATAGAGTCTGAAACATTCTGAACCGTTTACAGGCACCTTAACCGTGTCCCTATAGTAGAAGTCTGTGCTTCCCCTATTCTGCTTCAGATAGAGCATATAGCTTCTGTTCCAAGTCTCTACAGCGTTCTCTGGCACGGTTCCGACTACTCTATAGAGTCTATATGTTACTGTTACACTCTGTCTAATATTGGTATATAGTTCTATAACATAGATCAGTATCGTATTATTACTATAATATGTATAGTTGTATGGTGCTATAAGCTTCAGACCATATATAGCTACCTCAGGGCTGAACCATCTGCTATATGTTGGTACGAAGAAGGTTATGAAGTAGCCAGCATTCATTAGAACTAGCTTACACTTATAGTATCTGTATCTGCTAGCGTTCACACATATCTTCACTAGATGATTCTTCAAGACATATACTGTCGGTATGTAACCGTCACTATTTGTCCATCCTGTGAAAACTATCTTACTAATATTCTCATCATTCACTGTCACATATGCTCTAGGTACTCCTACACCGTCTCTCGTTACTACACGCACTGTCAGTGGCTCGTATGTCCTGTTTCCAACATGTGTCACTGGTTTAGTATTGTTTCCAGTTGGCGGTCCAGTAGTAACATTTCTCGGTATCACGGTTAGCTCCACGCTCCAGTTTGATGCTCCTGGAGGAACATAGGTAATATATATGTTCCATCCCTCTGGCAGTATAAGCCTATATCTGCTAGATGTGATGTTAATACCATAATATGTTGATACACGTACTTTAACACTACAATATCCTTCTTTACCAGTTATACATGATGCATATGGTACTGCTCTACCATTATAATACCTGTATACGTTTACTCTAATATTAGGAACAAATATCTTATCCATACTATCATAAACATATATATACAATGAGGTGCCGTGTTCTGGAGGTGGAGGACCATATCTAGGAACTATAAATCTAACTGTGACATATCCAACAGCTATCACTGTCCTATTTCCTGTCCATGTAAAATTCCCAACATGGACAGTAACTGTTATATCTATCTTTGAACCGTTTGGAACAGTTAGAACATATGTACCATAAGTGTCAGTGTATCCTTTTACATGTACAGTCTTACTATTTGAATGTATGGTAGCTTGTACATATGCTCCAGAAATCGGCTCGCCGTCTCTCCATACCACTACGATCTTTACATATGCTACAGATATCTGTGACTTATTATAAACATATATGTATAGGTTATTCACCTTGTTCCTCAGAATAACTGCATATACCTTCTTCATTACGAAGAATCCTCTAGGAACAGAAAGTACAGTAACATTTACAGTCGTTCCAGTACGTAGACCAGTGACGACAGCTATACCGCTCTTGTTCGTCTCTTTAATAATCTTCCTGGATCCATATATCACTGCTAGCTTGACATTACTTACAGGCTTCTTATCTACTGGATTCACCGTATATATTACCAGGATAGCCGTCTTGTTAACTGTTGGTGGAGGTGCATATGTAGGTATTATATATTTCAGATATATTCCATGTGTAACAACTATATTGCTCCATGAATGAGTAAAGACTTTTCCATCAACATGTGCAACAACAGTAATATTTATACGCACTCCAGCTTTCACATACGTCTCATACTTTCCTTCACTGTCCGTCTTTCCACTTATTTTTCCTCCACTACTTGTCACTATCGTTACATCGGCTCCCTGGAATGGTGTACCATCCTCATACATTACCATAACAATTACAGGATACTTACTCACATGTCTACCCGTTACTGCTGGAGGTGCTCCACCTCCTCCAGTTACTCCTCCCCCACTTACTCCTCCACCTCCTCCACTGATCGATATTCCTCCATTGCTTACAAGTGCTACATTTATTATAGTTGTCCTATTTGTTACATATATTGTTGATTCATATGGTGAATAACTATCATATGATACATCTATCTCATATTTATTAAACATTTTTACTATGAATACAGCTATTCCACTCGTGTTCGTCTTCTCACTCTTTATCTTTACAAATCCAGGTAATGCATATACTGTCACTGTTGCATTGGCAATATTCTTTCCACTATATGGATCATATACATGTACTATCAAGAGAGCTGGTCCATGTTTTGCAGGTGGTAATGTGACCCATGTCTTATATATGTCATTGCTTTTTACTGCGTCATATTCTGCATGTATTATCTTTGCTACTACTATAAGTATAGTATTGTTATATTTTGCTGATAATATAGGAAGATACTGCAGCATCTTAGACACAACACCTGCAATAGGTACTCTAGGACTAAGAGTAACATGGTCTCCATATGCTGTAAAGTTGACTGTAGCGTTCCCAAGATCATAGGCTATGTAGAGGCTACCATTAATGTTTGCTCCTAGATAGAAGTGGAAGAGAACACTGACGTTCTGTGTGACAGTGCTATACACGGCTACACGTACATCATGTGGAATAGTGCTATAGGTCAATGAGCCATTTATGAAGATCCTCACAATACCTACATCTAGTGGCAATGTTCTCCATACTGTGAAACTATATACGCTACCTGGAACTAGGTAGCCTCCACCTAACTGAACTATGAGGCTTCTATTATAGGTTATGAAGTAGTCCAGTGTCATGTTCCTAAACTTTCTAGTACCGTTCAGATTGAATAATGAACCATAGTGTACATATGCTTGCCATATTGTACTGTTACCAAATATCATACCTATCTTCTTTTCAAGACTCTTATTCACCCATGCTATACCACTCATAGCTGTCTTACCAATCTTCCAGTAATACTCAATGAAATATGCAGGAGATGGAATAGCAAAGATACCAATCTTCTCGACCCTGAATACTGTGTTCTTTGGAGCCTTCTTCGGAGGATAATACACTAACTCGCATCTGTATCCTGCCTTGCTCATGTTTCCATAACTTACAGGTGTGCAATTTCTAATAAACAGGAACGTGGTTATCACCTTACCGTTAATAATAAAGTGTTGTAACCCAGTAACAATAAACCTTCTTAAAGGAACACTGAAATATATTGTACATTCCGCATAATGTTTCTCAGGCACACATGTCACATTACTGATCAAGTTACCGTACTTAACCTTCAACATATTCTCAACTATCTGTGCAATAACTTTCGGATCCTTAATCACATTATATTTAATGTATATTGCTGCAATGTGTGTAATAGCTCTGAATCCATCATAGAAATATGTTGGATTTGTATGAAACACATTATGAAGACCCGCATATATTAACTGCCCTAGAGCACCGAAGAACCCCTGCGTATATGTAGTGAAGACAAATACTAGAGTGCCCGTTCCAAGTATCTCATCTGGATATAGTGGTCCACTATCAGTCTCTATTACATAGGACCCATTTACTAGACGTATCGCTAAACTGCCAGCAAACCTGTAATAGCCTGGTGTGTTACTGCTAGTTATTACATGTGTAGTAATTATATCATAGAGAAGCTTCTTCACATCATCTGCCGATACTCCACGTATCCTTACTGCTAGGTTATTCTGTATCTTAGATATTATATCGTTTAAATGATCACCAAAAACCATATATATACCACAATGTGTTCCGCTTGGTGAATATGCACCCCAACATGCATCTACTAACACATATGGTATTGTTACGACACCATAGAACACTGTTCTTCCAAAGATCCACTCTGGGTGATATATCGCGTTTCCAACAACGTCTCCTAGAATTATTGCGAGAGTAGCTATACCTCCTGCCTGTGCGAGCCTACTTCCAAGTATCTCCTGTGCTATCTGTCTCAGTGTTATACCTGGAAAGAGCGCCGATATTGAGAATGTGACTCCAATCTTCTTATGTTCTTTCTCAAATTTCTTGAGTATCTTGTCAATGTACTCTCCTTCTGCTGCTTTCATCCAGTACTTCCATATTCCTAATGCTCTGCTTCTAACATTGTCTAGATATGCTCTATTACTCATCAATCTATCCCACATTTTTATACAGTCCTTCTTTGTCATGTTCTCTCCAAGACATATCTTAACTATATCAACAGCATCGTGATTAAGAACAGACATAACAACAGCCTTCCATAATGGAGCTAATCCACGTGGGAATCCTATAGGTAACGCAGTAAGGTACCGCCATGATGATCTTGGAACAGGAAATACACCACCAATAGTAACAACAGGATCGCCCTTACCTGGAGATACTGCAGGCTCAACAAGCTTGAGCTTATCTGGATGATCAATCATATTTATTAGATCATTAACCATTTCAGTACTTAACAGAGCATTAATAGATATCTCATTTCTAGACTTGACAATTCTCCACTTTATTCCTGTGATTAATGCCCCAGGGGGAGCCCAAGCACCTGTTAAAGCGTGTGTTAAAGATGATTCAAGAAGAAATGATACAATATGAAACTCAAGTGCTGCAGCTCCATTAGAGAATGCTACTCCGCTAACAACTGCAGGTGGGAACACTATGTCTACTGTTGGTGCCCCTGGAAGTACAAACCTTACATGGCTATTAATCTCTATTGACGGGAAGGAATATGTCAGCCACATCCACTTTACAGAGATGTCTTTTACTCCTGTCTCAGCAAAATAATCATTAAACAAGATATCTACCGAGCCAACACGTACTCCTCTAAGGTACTGACCATAATCCACCGTCTCTACATGCGCACTAACATCTTTATGTAGCCCCCATCCCCATGTTGTCGCTCCATACGCAAAAAGATGCACGTACCCAAAAGTCCTATAGACCACTCCTCTAGCTTCTGTAACCTTTATCTTAAATCCAGTAATAGCAAGACTATAGTTCCTACCCTCAAAACCAGATAACCTATTCACCAACGCGGTCAAGTTACCATTAAACGGAATCTCTAGATCACCCCAAACAAACAACGTAGGGCGGGTAATATTAGTCTCAACAGCTAGGTACACTCCTGTAGTAGTTGAAATAATTATATCACGAATACCTATACTCGAGATCCATATAGGTATGCCACTCACTTTAAAGTAAGATATCTGATAAACATTTCCATTACTAATAGTATAAACATGAACAATACCTTCTCCATCCCCCGCTATTATATATGTATTATTTCCTTCTTTAACAGTTCTTACAACATAGAAACTTCCAGGTTCTCTAAATACTACTCCGAATGTTGGTGTAAGCACATATAGACCATTCATAGAAGCAACAACAATATATCTATTGTCTATAGTTTTAATATCCTGTATAAATCCTCCTAGATATGTTTTATCTACTATATCTAAAGATGGAGATACTTTAAGCAACCATCCATCATATGAACCAGCTAGTAAGTACCCACCTATGCTAGAAAATGCATAAAACTGTGAAGAGAATGGAACAAGCTTAATCATTTTTCCATTAGATGCATCATATACTATAAATCCTTTAGCGGTCTCTAAAGTAGATACTAGGTATCCATTCCAATAATAGACTGTATAACCTTCTGAATTGAATGGCAATGTTTTATTCCAGATTAATCTTGTTCCACATATCTTTCCTACTACATGCCCACATGTTGTTCCAAAGTACACACACCTTCCATCCGTAGTTAACCAGACCCCTTCTAGATCACCTATAAGTACATCTGCCTCTACAGATAATGACGGCAAAGATATAGCAAATACATGTCCTTCTCCTGATCCTCCTCTATGAACTGTTGCATATAGTGTATTTCCAAGAAGGAGAAGTTGCCTAGCACGTATCATTGGGGCTTCAGCTCTAAATGCGAATCCTGGAGCGTTAAGTGTTATACATTTAACTTTTTTTAATGAAGAAATATCTACCATACATATACTTAATGGATATGCATTATATATTATATAATTTCCATATACTACATTTGTTGTACTCGGCTTGTCTGATAAAGTATATACAACGTAGTAGAAAAATAATGTATTATTGCTTGCCGTTACTGCATGCACCTTACATGCAAGTATTAACAGTATAAGAACAGTTATTACTAGAAGAAGCTTCCTCATGTTTTTAAGTTGGGTTTTTGGGTTTTAATTTCTTATGTTTTATGTTTGTTTGAACATTTTTCTTCTTTTTTGTGTTATTATGCTTGTTTTATGTGCTAGGAGTATCAGTATTATGGCTATTATTGTTAGTGTGGCTATTCCTGTTATTATGATTATTGGTGTTTTTTTCTGTGATATATTTATCTTTATTTTCATGTTACTGTTCTCAAATATTGTGCTGTTTCCTGCTGTTTCAAGTATTATTGTTCTGTTACATGATGGCATGGTTAGCATGAAGTTTCCATGTTTGTCTGTTCTTGTTGTGTTAATTATCTGTCTATTATTGCAGTATTCTACTGCTCTTATCTCTATGTTGGGTATTGGTGTAGCATTGTAGTCTACTACTGTTCCATTTATTACTACTTTTCCATTTACTGTTCTTGTTTTAACATTTTTAAATATTAATGATACCTTATATATGGCTATTATAGTCATATTGTTTGGTTTCATTATTACTATACTTGTCTTATTTGCTAGTGGTAGCCCCAGCTTAAGTACTCCTGCATGTACTGTCTTCTGTAGTGTTATGTTTGTTCCTGGGCACTTCCATATATGTAATATCTTTATTATTCTTCCTAATGCATCGCGTATTATTATTGTTAGGTTGTAGAGGTCCTCTATTATTGTTCTGTTGCTTCTGCAGTATACTTCTGCTATTGTCTTATTTTTTAATAGTAGTTTACATTTTCCTTCTATTATACCTATTTTTGGTGGTAATGTACCATTTATGATTAGAGTGTAATTCGTAGAGTTTGCTAGTACTAGTGTCTTGGCGTATGGATAGATCTTTACTAGTGGTATCAGGGTAATGTTTATTGTAGCATTTGCAAGTATTGTTCTCTCTCCCTTATACGTTACTATTCTATGGATGTTGCATCTTGGTATTACTGTCACATTCATATGAAAAGCATCTATTCTTGCTTTAGCTATACATATAGGTACGTGTATGAAATGTATCTTTATTGTCCAGTTTCCAGCTGTGAGGTTTGCTAGTCTAATTATCTTCAGACACTTCAGTTTAATTGCCCTTCCACAGCATTCTGCATATATAGTTCCATGACATATTGGTGTTATAATGGTCATATTTGGTATAACGGTTTTTAGTCCTGTAGCTAGGTAGCCGAGAACTACGTTTCTTAGGTCTCTGTAATATACTGTTAGTATTGTTGGTCTTCTCACTATGAAGCATATCTCTGGTCTGTGAATGATGAGTGTCCTGTTTGTAACTACTTTCCATGTCTTGTTAATGTATTCTGCTATTACTATTCTTGGGTTAAATAGTCTGAACCATCTGTTTATTAGACAGATATGACTCATGTTTGCTACTGTGTAGGTAGTGTTGAATCTTACTTCTCTACCGTCTATATATATTATTGTGTTGTTATATATATTATATATCTTTCCTGCTATGTTTGGTACACCCATTAGATCTTTAATGTAGCATTCTATTGTTCCTTCTACAGGTTCCCAACATTTCTTCTCTCCTTTCGCCATTCTTATTGTTGTGTTAATGTTCTCTGGATACCATATATGTCCATATGTTCTTATCCATGTAGTATTTATTCCAAACATCATTCCACAATATATCCATCTTGATCCATCATAGATATCGCATGGCACGTTCATTGTCATGTTTTTCATAAATGTAAACCACACTCCATTTATTGATAAACTGCCTCTTGACCATGTTGTCGCGTTTATTATGACCCAGATATAGCTAGTGAATACAGGTGAGTTAATTCTGGCTCTGTTGCCACAGTACTCTTTTATGGTTCTGTTGCTCAGCATAACTTTTACACATATTTGATATTTGATGGATCCTCCTACTGTAATGTTAGCAGTATAGTTTATTAGTCTCATTATATATGATGGAAGGTATAGTAAATATTCTAGTATTCCCTCATTTAAATATCCTGACTCGTTATATGTGTCTATTAGTGCTA
The DNA here is from genome assembly GCA_013153895.1 of Thermoproteota archaeon. GTDB lineage: Archaea > Thermoproteota > Thermoprotei > Thermoproteales > Thermocladiaceae > JAADER01. The sequence continues at coordinate 23,794 of JAADDN010000168.1, forward strand.
CATAATCAATATTAACATAGTATGGATATTTAACATTGGTATAATTGTAACATATCATCGTCATATTTATCTTACCAGTATAGTTAAGTGCTGGTACATGTATCCAATAGATCTCCCTTGTATTTGTCAGATTAATTGTTCGTAGGAAAGTCTTCTCTGGATATGTCATAGATAGGTTACATGCATATCCTATACTGCTTCCACCTACCGCTATTATTAGCCATGTCTTTTCTGTCTTTGATAGATATGGCTGTCTTACTTTGAAGACTAGTAATATTGTCTTGTTTGGACTATCTATCATATATTTGATATATTTTCCATCTAGCTTCCATATTAGACTGGTATTGAATATTCCTGTACTACTAATGTTTGTAATAGTTATTGATGGTATATATGTTATGTTTACTTTCCTTGAATAGAGCTCTATCTCATATATTCCCTGTTCTGGTGAATATATTGGCGCTATATTTGGCATCCCAGTCCTATAACTAATTTTTGTGTTCATTGGTGGAATAAAAAGAACATTATATATGAAGGTCAGATTGTATCTGAACCCGTTAGGTATGTTCCATGTCACAACTATTGGCGTCGCTATGTTAGATGGTAGTGGCTGTATTACTCTTATCTGTGCATTAACCATGCATGCTATAGCTATTGCCAGCGCTAGCACTAGTATTAGACCTATCTTACCTATCTTATCCATAGAGTAATAATTCTTTAAGAGTCAAAAAGCATTTCCACTATATAGATACGTTATAACCTATCTCCAATATATATTACTAGTCTATCTTTTCCATATCCTACCATTATACACTTGTCTTCTAATACACCTATCTCCGTTCTATCTATTCTATATGTCTGTGATATCTTGAACATACATGCTGCTTTTAATGGTATTTTAAGTTCTCCCTTCCATATATGTCCATTATTGTCTTTTCCTTCTATCTTATCCTCATCTATATATACTTCTCTCAGTGCTGTAAGATTCAGATCAGCTAGCGTAGATGACTCTGCTACTGTTGAAAGCTCCTCTCCTTTCCTGTTGAAGAGAAGTTCCATACATGTTGGAAGATGTGAGATCTCAAGGTTCCTAACTTCTCTCCCTGTTGCTCTTACTAGTGTTATCAGATTATGCTCTCTCCTACCTATCCTATAGACCTCGTTATTATAGGTGCAATACATGGTTAACTATGTGTTATAATGGCTTTAACATTGTTCTCTCCTTCAAGTATTAGGATTGGATGCTCATGTTCCCATGGTAGGAAGAACATGTATACTCTTGCTGGCTTGATCTTCTCGAATGCTCTCCTGATCTCCTCGGTACTATATCTTCCTCTTCCTTTCCAGTTTCCTCTAAGCTCTAGCTCTGTGCTTAGATTTACATATTCTCCCTCTGCTATGATTCTCCTCTTCTCACCATCTATCTCTATGCTAGATGGTTCAAGTTCTAGAGCTGTTCTAAGCTTATCCATGTTCTCCGTCTCTATGTAGAGTCCATATTCTGGATCAAGCTTGATAAGCGATATACAGCAGCAGGCTCTGCAGTCTGCATAGTTTTCTGCTCTTATCTCTATGCTGTTCTTCTTTCTCTCTGCTTTCAATTCTATTCCTGTACTGCATCTAGATGATCCATACTCTTCTATGTAGCTCGCAGGTACGCAGCATACTGCTCCTCTGCCTATAATATATCCATGTGTTCTGTCTGGGCTGATACAGACTATGGTATTATTATTACAGTAGTATCTGACCATGTTTTTACAATATTTCTCAGCTATGTCTAGTATCTCTCTGCTAGGCTTCTCAACATATGTCTCAGCTATCGGTATCTTCTCCTCTGAGCTTCCACTTCTTAGAGCCGTGTCTACAAGTCTTTCTATTTTCTCTTCTATACTACTCATGGTTTATCACCATACACATATAATCATAATATGTTTCCCTTTTCCTGTTCATCATATATGTAGCATAGTCTATCCTGCAGTTAATATCCATGTTACCATAATCATACCTCTTTCCCCTCCATAGAATAGTCATTCTCGGGTTCCCAATAACTTTCATGCTCATGTTCATCATGTTCTCTAGATCTGTTATAGGTACAACACCATTATCTATGAAACATCTTGCCTCTATTGTGAAGTCCAGCTCTCTCCTGCCTGTCCTAAATATCTTGGAGAGAATGTTCTCTATCTCTTCGATGTTCTCTGCTGTCTCTATCATATCTTCTTCTCCAGATAATATCGATATTGTATAACTCTGCCTACCATTCAACATGTTACACATGTTTGAAAACTTTCTCAGAAGCTCACTGACCTCCCTATACTTTGGATGTAATCTATCGGTCATGACTCTCCCTCGACTATTTTTCCTGGAACTATTACTAGTCTATACTTATCTGTATCATCTATAATGAATATATATCTAATAAAGTTGCAATGTTCTTCTAATGGTAGCCTATTACTATAATATACTATTACTGGCTTCTCCTCTCCTTTCATATAGATTTCTAATGGTATTCTATCAATTTTTAAACTGTTTTTAGATATGTAAGCTCCATCTAGGTTCTTCCTGTTTTTAAAATTGTTAGATACTATACATGTATTTCCCTGTCTCTCTCCTCCTAATAATGTACATAGTTGTTCTATGTCCAGTCTGTCTCCATCTATCCTCTCTCGAGCTATCATATGATTATGATTCTGCTCTTCTCCTTATATACTGCTACCCTCCTAGCCAGTCCCCTAGCTCTATATGCTACTGTTCCTGCCTCTCCTCTTCCAAGTATGCCCATCTCTATGGTCTCTACATCTCTTAGATGTGCCTCCTCTACCTCTCCATGTACATGTTCCTCTCCTATTCTTCTAAGCTCTATCCTGTTAAGTATTGTTCTATTAGGCTTATAGTAGAGGTCTAATACTGTCTCTATATCATTGTTGAAATATGCTATACAGTAACTACCTGTCTCTACATATTTTCCACCATATTTATCTACTAGTCTTCTAAGCTGTTCACAGTTCATATCTCCTCACATACTAGCTCCAGTATGAGTCTACCGTTTCTACTTGTTTTAACTATTCTACACTTCATATCTGCCCTGACATCGCAGAGCTTAGGCAGTAGATATGTTCTGAATAGTGCTTCACATATATGTGCTACTCCTCTAGGCATTGTACATGTTTCTCCCTGTTCTAGACATCCTCTACATATCAGCTCTCCATCTATTATATCAACTTCCCTACACTTCTCTCTCAACATTCTAACAATATCCTCTCGATACCTCTCCTCGCTAAGTCTAGCTATCTTCTCGAAAATACTCATCTCTTCACCTCTCTAAGATACTCCTCGACAGCTTTCCTAGTAGCCATGTTTACAGCCTCCATTCCTGAGAAGACACAGTCATATAGGTTAGAGAGGTTCTTCTCACGTAGAGCAATGTGACAGTAATTTACTAGATCTTTCAGCCTGCTCTTCCTCTTCTCAAGCTCAGTGTTTACACATGTCATGAACCTGTTAAAGTCTCTATGTTTCTTATACTCGCTGTAACAGTTTATAAAGATATCATTAATATTTTTATACTCATTATCTAACTGTTTTGCTACACATTTCTTAAATTCTTTAGGGTCAGAAATATTTAAACATGAGGAGACTATGCTCACAAGATGTTTGCCTGGGTCAAACTTTGATGTGTCTAAATATTCTTCTACTGGCTTCACACGGCTTATTATGGTTATGAACCTGTCAGCTATGTTACTCATCGATAGATCTATATACTCTATCAAATAAATACTATCCTAATGTTCAGAAGGAGAAAAGAGGAGAAGGAAGGAAAGAAGGAGAACATTCTAGATGAGGTGCTTGGGCTTGGAGAGAAGAAAAAGAAGGGAGATATGTGTATTGAGACTGACTGGAGAAGCAGCTGCTAGCATATTTCAATGCTTAGATTCTTATCAAGCAGATCAAAGTTCTTGTACACCATGTTTCCACATATGCCTCTTCTAATAGCCTCCTCCATGATCTTCATATGGTTTCCCACACGCAGCTTCTTTGCAAGTACAGCAACTAGTAGATAGGTTAGGCACTGTATTGACTGGTAGTGGTACTCTCTTACTGTCCTGTTCTTTAATAGTGTAATAGCTATCTTATATATTAATGGTCTAAATTGTTCATCTACATATTTAACTGCTTCTTCAAGTATTGGAACATACATTATCTCTTCTTTTATATATTTTGTAAACATTTTCTTTGCTTCTGGAAAATATTTATGATCTACCCTTATCTTCTTCAGAATATATGTCATAGTCTTATAATGTATTCTAATCTTCTTACTATACTGTACATATAGTATCATCATTATCTTAACAAGTTTAAGCGTTCTCGTAGGGTCTCTAGTCTCATGTAGGAGACTTTCAACTATTTTTCTAAACGTTTCTAGTGGAATGTCAGATGTCTCTACCCTAATGTTCAGCATCTCGTTATATGCTCTCAGTGTTGATTCTAGTGCTGTGTCAAGTATTCTCCTTACCTCGTCTTCAAATGTTCTTATTCCTATCTTCTTCTTCTCCTCTATACTTATCCTGGATCCTATCATTGTTACCTTTGTTCTCTGTATATGCATACGTGCTAGATATTGTTCTGGTGTATATGCTCTTGGTTCTGGATGTTCTATGTCTATTACTCTCTCCTGTATCACTGTTCCACAGTTTGTACATATGTATTCTCCTCTCTCTATGTCTAGTACTATTCTATCTGATCCACAGTATGGGCAGCGTTCTACTGCCATGATGATCTCCTTTTTAGTTGTTCATATTCTTCGTCTGTGATTTTTATTATATATTGCTCCTCAATGTTATGCTTTCTTCTTTTTATTCTTATCTTTATGTGATGTGGTTGATAGTGTTCAGACACGTGGATGTTCCACGTGTCTATTATTTAAGTGTTTCATCTTTATGAGTATATTATTATTCTGTTCTCTGTCTTCTCTATTCCGATTCTTCTGTCTCCTATCTTTACTATGTAGTGGTCTCTTGTTACTCTATGGATCTCTGCACGTATTTTCAATTCTTTTGTTACCTGTATGAGAATGTCTTCTAAGTCTATGTTCTCTGGTATGTCTTCAATATATGTTATTTTTATTTTCCTGCTCTCCTGCTTCTGCACATGTTAACCTATTTATTAAGGTTTTTAAAACATGTTTAACATGGGTCATCTCCGCCATGATCAGGAGAGAGCGGTTTCACATGTATTAAAATGTCTTGAGAGGAGGAGGGTGACTGTTCTTAGGGCTCCTACAGGTTTTGGAAAGACTCTTACTGGGATCGAGATTGCTAGGAGGTGGGGTGAGTCTACTGTTGTAGCGGTTCGTACTAGGAATCAGCTGTCTAGATATGTTGAGGATATGGTATTATTCTATAATGATGTTCCTAGGATTCTTCTTAATAGATTGTTAACATGTTTTAAATATGGTAGTAACTGTAAGTCATGCTTGTTTAACAATGTTCTTGATAAGAAGGTAATTATCAGTAATAGACTATTTGATCCATATAGTAGAGATGTCTTATACTTTTTCAGGAGTAGGGGAGCATGTTTGTATAGGTCTTTCACGTCTATTGACTCTAATCTGACTGTCTGTACGTATCCTTTCATTATTCATTCGCGTCTTCGTAGGAGGATTGGTTCTCCTTCTCTGTTGATTATTGATGAGGCTCATAATATTGAGAATATTACTTCTATTGTCATAGATGTTAATAGGGTTCTGAGATTGTTATCAATGTTTCTTGATGTTGTTAAGAGGAGGAGAATACGTGATAGTATGGTTCTTCACTGTATGAATAATGTGATGACCTATATACGGTCTGTTAAGAATCTTGATCATGTTAGGGAGATTCTTACATGTCTTGAGACAGTTTTCTCGCGTCTCTTCTCTGATTCTTCTCCTCCTCTAGAGCTTGCTGAGCTTTTTGTTGAGGTTTGTTCATGTTTTGAGACTGTTCTTGAGATGGGTCTGGACTATATTACATATGATAATAACATGTTAATGTTTAGGACTCTTGATCTTGAGATGATTGGAAGGTTTCTAGAGCAGTTTGATAGGGTTGTCCTCATGTCTGCTACCCTGCCTGATAGATGGTTTCTGCGCCAGGTATGGGGTATAGATGATGTTGAGGTTATAGATGTTGATTATAGGTATGATAATATTTCTATAAGTATTATACCTGATGTCACGTCTAGATTCTCTAGACGTAGTGTAGAGATGTATCGTTCTACTGCTGCTATTCTTGATCGTATAGTGTCTAGGGCTGATAAGAATGTTCTGATCTTCTTCCCATCATATGAATATCTTAGAAACACGGCAAGACACATGAGGACCAGGATAGAACAGGTATCAGATATAGGCGAGGCTGTTAAGCTTGCTAGAGAGGGAAAACATGTATATGCAGATGTCATCGGTGGAAGACTTAGCGAGGGTATAGAGCTTGTGGATAGGGTGAGGAGGACTCTACTTGTTTCTGATCTAACTGTTGTTGGGATACCATATCCAAAATATGATGAATATATGAGAAGACTGTTGAAAAGGCTTGAAGATAGAGGCATAAGACCAGAAGTATATCTAATAGAGAAGGCTTGGACTGGTGTTAGACAGGCGATAGGTAGAGCATGTAGGTTAGGATATAGTGGGCATGTAAGAATATGGCTTCTAGATGAGAGGTATAGGTCTGAGATATGGCTTAGAAAGATATATACATTGAGTAGAGATGTTAGGATAGTACCTGCATGTTCTATAATAGGTCTATCTTAGTCTCTATCATGTCTATACTGTTCTCTCTGGCAATCTCCTCAAGCTTCTTAGTAATGTCCTGCATCTCCTCTCCTAGACCGCTATCCTCTATCTTTCTAATTATTCTCATTATCTCGCTACGTATCTTCCCTGTTATTAGTATAGGATTGTTCCTGTACTCTCTCTCAAGCTTCTTCAGGAGCTGTCTAAGATCTCTAACCTCTTCACGTATACCTGCTTTTACAAGCTCTATCATAGTCTCTCTCTGCCTCTCGAAGAGGTCTGCAAGAGACCTATCTGGGAGATACTTCTCAGCTATCTCTCTAGGCAACATCGGGAGGTAGAATACTTTAAATCTCTCTGCAATGTTCTTGCTCACTATTCTCGAAACATATGCTTCCCAGCTTATCTTCTCGTTCTCCTCTATTATTCTCCTAGCCTCTTCAACATATTTTAAAACTTGTTCAATATCTCTCCATACATTTCTCTTAGAACTCTTCCTATAGTATAATTTATCTATTTTTCCTTCTATAAGAAACCTTTTAAGATCGTTCTCAAACTGTTCCAGTTCTTTTCTATGTTTTTCTGCGGCTTTCTCTATTTTTGGTATGTTTGCTACCTTTGTAATATACATGTCTGTATACTTTATATGTATGGTATATTTTGATAGTTCATGTCTCCATCTGTTATATAATGCTCTTAGATAGTCTCCAAAGTATTTTAATGGGTTAAGTATCTTGCTCCCATATTTCAGCCCTGTCTTTGTGTCTATAAGCTTGAAGATTACTGATAGCTGTCCTGGGCTTGGGTGGTCATATGTTACTAAGGTTAACATGATATTAATATGATTAGAAGGTTTTTAACAGGACTAACGTATATTCTCTACTAGACTTCCAATCCTCTTCTTGAAGTCCTCCACAAGCTTCTGCTTCATCTTCCTGCTCAGCTCGGCATTATCTATCAAGCATAGTACTACCTCTACCATGTTCCTAGTATAGTCTATACACATCTTCACGTTCTCCTCATCTTTGAACAGTGTCCTCTCTATATCCTCTCCTAGGACTGCTCGAACAATCCTTCTCACACCCTCAACATTTTCAACATTAAGTACAGGATTCCCATTACCCTCAGATACTGATATAGTCTGAACATTCTCCTCCCTCTCTCTACTCTCCTCCTCCTCTCCCTTTCCTCTCTCCTCTTCTTTCTCCTCCTCCGCTATCTTCTCGATCTCTTCTCTTGGTGGTCCAGCTTCCTCTACTGTCTCTTCTTTCTCCGTCTCCTCATGCTCCTCCTTCTTCTCTACTGGTTTAACTATCTGGTAGTGGAGGTATGTTATTACTCTGATATTTGCCTTCGTTGTCTCTGGATTGAACGCGTACATTACTACTAGGTCTCCCTCACTTGCCTCTCCGTTCAGTTTCATTCCTTTTATAGAGAAGTCTCCTATTAGAAGGCTCTCCTTTCCGTCTACTGTATCTAGCCAATATCTTACTCCGCTCCTGGCTTTTCTTAGGACGCCCATATATTTTGGTGGCAGCTTTCCACTGTACTCGCTATATGATATTATCTCTGTTATCCTGTTACCGAATACTCTTGCTCTCAGCTCTACACATTTAAGGTCCTGTAACATGTATACTATCTCTGTAACCTTATCATCTAGTCTAGCTACTAGTACCCTTTCTTGTCCATCAACTAGGCATGCTAGCTGGACCTCTCTAGATCCTACACGTGCATCTATCGCTATCATCTTCCTCTCCTCTCCAAGCGGTATGCCGCTGCTAGCCCTGTTTCTGAACTCTCTAAGCTTCTCCTCAAGCGCTTTGAGGACCTCCTCACTTATCTCGAAGCTCATGCTGTGTCACCTAGAGTGAGCTTGCTATGTGCAACCTTCATACAATCTATTACAAAGTTTCTTACACGTTCAGGCAATATATCGAGAAAGGTGTAGTAGAGGAGAAGAGCAACATGTATAATATTGCAGAGGCTTAACCTCATATTATTGAACGGGTATACATGATTATATGATTGTAAAAGTTTGAGCTTTATAACATTTAGAAGAACAGCAGTATCATATTTTATACCTATATTAACATAATTCTTCTTCTTTCCAAGTTTCTGTAGATTAACAAGACTGTTCTCAAGTCCGCTTCCTAGATTATTAACGATTCTTTCAACCTCCTCCAGCTCCTTTATCAGGTTGTCGTCTATTGTTCCTAGGTCAACTATTTCTGTTCTCTCTCCATCGTTTCTATTTCTCTTCTTCTTACCGTACTTTCCTATACTTTTCTCCTCTCTCTCAAGCTCTTTCAAAATCTCTTCCAGCTTCTCGAGGTCCTCTCCCTCTTTCATACATGTTCTAGGTTTATTACCTTTTTAAGTCGCAAGTTCACGATTAGTGTATTTTTATGATTATTATTCCTCTACTAGTTCTTTCACTGTTCTAATTTTTACTGGTCTGCTGAGTCTCTGGTACCAGTCTCCTCTAACCACATTTGCATAATGTCTCAATGTTTCTATCATTGCTTCCCATGATCGCACGTCTAGTAGCACGACGGTGTGCTCCATGTCTCTCCTCCTGTTTGATCTATAGTATGACTGTACGTTCACTGCATTGTTCATTATCCGTACCATGTCATATGCTAGGTCTAGATCATCATCACAGTATCCATGTGTCATATACGTAGGGTCTGCTCCTGTAGGTGTCTGATATAGGCAGAAGATGATGTCTGTATCTGGTAGTGATACTCCTCTGAACCATCTTCCACGTGTTGTCCATATTATTACCTGTATGTTCTCACCATAGTGTGGCGGTTCTCTACATGATACGTCGCTTCTCACATCTATTCCACGTTCTCTCAACATTTCTTCCAGTCTAAGAGTTATCTGATAGTTCTTTGACGCTATTCCAATACTTTTACCCCTATCTACGAGATCTATAACAGTCTCGGCTAGCTCAGGTACCCATCTTGAGGGGCTAAGGTATTTTCCTGCTCTCTGCTCTATGCCTTCTATACTTGAGAGGTACTGTGGATAGAGCGCATATCTGTCAAGTACCTGTGCACGTATCCCAGCGTAGTATATTGTATATGTCTGTGGAATATTGAAACATGATATGACACGTGGATGCAGTGTAGCAGAGATGAGAACTGTCAGCCGACCTAGAGGAAGCTCAGGACGGTAGAAGTAGAGGTTTCCGAACTGTATCACGGAACGGAGCACGCGTCTAACAACCTCTCTCCAGTATCTGTCCCTTCTCATGTTTCTTACAGCATGTTCAAGCTCTCTCCTGGTGAATGCGAGTCTATATAGGTCTGCTAGACTGTCAGCCTCATCTATGACTAGTATAGTACGGTTAAATACTCTACTATTCATAAGATAGAGAACATAGAGAAGATTATGAGTCATAACCCATATATGTCCACTACCCTGAAAGAACTCACGTATCTGAGACCTGAACTCGCAGTACGATTCTCCGCATTCACCACATGTACGTACAAGATTGTAAAGATATTCAAGAATGTTAGAGCAGTCATGTATGCTATCTCTAACATGTGGACAAGTCTCCTCCTTGCTCCTAATCATCTCTGCACTATATCCTAGCGATGGTATATACCTCTCCACAAGCCAGTTACGTAGACTACGTAAAGGTACAGAAACTATTAGCCTAGTACCTAGTGCCCTAGCTAGAAGAATCATAGAGTAGACAACAGTCCTAGTCTTCCCACCACCTGGAAGACCATAGATATTTAATATCTTGTTTCCAAGCCTATACATTGCTATTAGTGTCCTAGCATTAAGCATTTATGACCACCTTCAAAGCATTAACAAGAATGTCAGGGCTATTTACAACAAGAGCAGACACCTTCCTAGCAAGAGTACTAGTACAGTAACATGGAACGAACCTCCCCGTAAGAGCATTACCAAGATATATCGGGCATATTCCCTTATAAGCAAAACTGTATGTACCCCTGAGAACATTATACCTAAGATTGTTCTCGGGAGGAGTCCTACAGATATACTCCTCCCCATTTACAGTATATCTCAAACGTTGAACAATACTAAACAGCTGATCCTCACTTAACCCAACAATCTTCAAAGCACCTAGAAACTCAACCTCAAAAACCGTATGTAATCCACGTGGTATAGATGTGGGATATGTTATAGATGGAAGCTCTATAGGTCTATTATTTATGAGACATGTAACATAGTACCTCGTACATTCACCACATCCAGCAGCAGAAAAACAGAGCTGAGCATAGACTAGAGCCCTCTCAAGAGGGAGAGAAGTCACAATCCTCCTGACAGGACCAGGAGCCTCAGCAAGCTCTACCCTGCCCTCGATCCGTTCAACATATGTACCATAGCACACATCCTCTACAGCACGTACAAGCATTTTCAAACGATCATAAACATCTCTAAGACACTTCTCAACACTTTCAATACCAGTCCTACTAACCTTAACATAGTGAAGCACCTCCCTACCACCATCATACTCTATGACCAGCCTAGACGGATAAGTAATAACATAACCAAAAGTCTTATTATCAAAAACCCCTTTAACACCAGTAAACTTCCTAGCCAGATCAAGCTCATCCCTCTCCAATCTCGTGACAATATGGTACCCACCTGTAGCAGTAACCTCAACAAAAACCTCATCAGGACTAAGAAACCTCCATATCAGATCAATAGGAACCCTAGCATCAAGATCAAGAATAAATAATCTAGAAGGAGCACCAGCAACACCAAAAGCAGAACAACCAGCACAGACACGCCTAACAGCCATCTCAGAAACATCACTATACAAGACAGCACAATCATAACAGTACCTCAACCCCCTAGGAACAAGAGGACACTTCGCAACCGCAACAGCCTCCTCACGACTACACCCCCTACCAAAACCCCTAACAGGAACCAGCATGAAACCCTTATTAAACAGCTCCCCCACAAAATCACAGAGACCCATCAGAAACAGAAGAAGAGAAAAAATAAAAACAAAACACTAAACACCAACACACAGTAATAACCCAAAAAACAACAGAAAAATACACCAAGGAACAAAACAACAAACCAAAACAAAACACCACAAAAATGCGAGTAATACCCACAAAATAAAAACACACCAAGGAACAAAACCGAGTCACACTCCACATTCTCCCCCAGTTCACAGACTAAACCACCCACCAAAACTATACACTCTTTCCACACAACACCAAAACTTGTGAACTCCCAACCTCCCTACTTCGCGTAAGTATCTCCCCCGCTACATTAAATACGAGTGCGCCCCCGCCTTCACGGGTTGTGGAAAATCTCGCAAAATAACATCTCTCTACATGTCAAAAATAAACGATTAAAAACCAATTATGATAATGCTCACACAGACTTAAAATAACAATAAAACACAAAAACATACAACCTTAAAAACCCAAAAGAAAAAACATCAACACACAACAAAAAACAATAAGACACAACAGAACAAGATACTTCATACCCCACATTTAGATACCAATAACATGAAAACGAGACCTTCACACCATATATTCTACAAGGCTACCATAAACTCCACAAGAAAACAAACAACTCCACAAGAAACATCATTACAAAAATCAATTAGCCCTAATTGACCAATGCATTACTCATCAATTAGAGATGCATTATGGTAGAATTGAAATATTAATGCATTCTCAATTGACCACCAATTAACCCCCCAGCCGAGAATACATTAACTCTCAATTGAAGCTAATGCATGAAGAATAGAAACAAAATCACAGAAAGTACATGACAAGACCAAACACCCTAAAAAGAAAACAACACTCCCAAACCAGAACACCTGTGAAAAACATATACGTAATACCACACAAAAATACAAAAACAAACTTAATTAAACAGCAAAATAATAAATTAAAAAGAGAACGAAACAACACACAGAGGTTTTCTAAAGACAAACCATACACAACTACACAGAAAACAGCAGAAAACAAGTAAAACCAATAGAATAAATATACCAATAAACCATAAACTCTAGAAAACAAACAGCACTAGAAAACTAATAACATTGATAAAACATGTATAAAAACAATCAAAACAATACACCACACCAGACAGAATAACCATACAATAGACCACGTCGAAGATTATAACTCAAAGTAATACTACAATTTAAGAATAGAAAAACATAAAACATCATAAAAATACATTAAAACAATAATAACCATATATAGGTAATAAAGATCAAAATAAGACATAAATAAAGTAAAAAGATATAAAAGAAGACTAACATACATGAAAGAACATATGTACCTTATTGACGGCTTTTCAATATATTTATCCATGGATTATCCATTAAGTCCATTAGAATGTTATTATCATGTTTCTTCTCTGTATTACTCTCATTTTTATACTCTATCTTTTCTATACGTTCTCTAATGTATGATTTATCTATTTTTGATGAAAGTTCTTCAATTTTTCTTTCAAGAATTTCAATCCTATTTTGTAAACTTTTAACTATAGTATACATATCTATACTAGACCTATCTTCTACATACATTGCAGTATTATTCACATCTCTACATGATAGTATTTTTCTGAGGTATGAAGTATCTAGCCTAAATGCTATATCTCTCATAGTTTCTAAACCTAGATGATCTATAAGCAGTTTCACTATTTCCGCACCAAGTTCTATGATTCTACTCTGAGAAACATGCAACATATCTGCTAACTGTTCTATAAGTTTTTTAGTATGCTCTCTTACTGTTAGTGTAGGCATGTATATTATAGATATATGAGATATATAAACATTCTTGATTAATCATGAAAGATGAGATTGATAATATTCATAAAATATATCTAAATTATATTTATCATGTAGACGTGTCGTCGTTCAACGTATTACCGTACTAATATGATTCTATGTTTCTATTTCTAGAATATTGTTACATGTTTGATATAGTAGTTATAGATGGTTTTTGAAGGTTTATCTATATTATTTAGAATGTATATAAATGATGTGACTGACCAGGTAACAGAGTTGGTAGGGGTCTAGGACTACCTCATAGGATGGAATTGTTCTTCATTTTTTAATTGTTAATCTATGTATCTATATGTACTATAGGTTACATTTATTTTGTCTAGTTTTTAGACGTGGTTAAAATATTTATTTTCATGTATATACTTGTTACCGTGTTTTGTATTATTTTCAGTGTTTTTAGAACGTTCTTATCAGTGTATAATATCTATTATCTATGCTATGTTATATGTATTATGATTATCTGTGTATATTATTCTCTTATTATAACATGTTTGGGAGCTAATTGAAACTAATTGAAGTGAAGTTGGGTATTTTTCATGTTTTATATGTTCTATGTTTTTGTGTGTTGTTTTATGTGTTTTGTTGTTGTTTGATTGGTTTTTCTTTGGTCTTGGTTCTGTTTCTGGTCTGTGCTTGTTTTTGTGTTTTTGTCTTTTAGGATGGCATTTAATTGGACATGCATTATATGTATTTTTATGTTGTTTTATGTACTTAATTAAACGTTAATTGATTTCTTGTTCCTGTTCTGTGATTTATTTTTGATGGTTTATGTATTTTTGTGATATACATTAGGGGTCAATTAACGTATGATTAAGTGTGTTAGTATTTATAAAAATACATTTAATGCATGCTCAATTAGGTCACTGGGTCTGAGTCTACGTGTCCGTTGGCTGTGCATTATGGTGTTAATATGTGATTATTATTGTATTTTTGTGAGATACATTAGGGGTTAATTGGTCATGGTCCTATGTGGTAGTTGGGTGTGTTCTGATTGTTCAATTAGTCCCTAATGTACTTGATAAAAGGTTATTGATGTATGTTTTTGGTGACCATAATGTATGGCTAATTATGTGTATGTTTTTGATCTTTTGTTATCATGTTTATTCGTTTAATGCATCTGCGGTTAGCTGGACTCTAGTGCAGCTAGTTATTTTATGTGTATTTATAACTTTTTATGATGGGGACGACCTAATGTATCCATGATGTGGTATTTTTCTCAAGTACATTGATATAATATAGGTTATAGATGTTTGTTATTGGTGTTTAATGTTTAGATGTTAGGTGATATGGAGTTGAAATGGGGGTTATAGAATTTCTATGTATTATTATACTGTTATGGTTATTAATGTTTTCTATTGTTTTTTATGTTTCTTAATTACTGGGTTTTCACAAGTTTTCTAGTTTGTGAATTGTTTCAGAATTTAAAATGTATAGTTATGTTGTTTTTTATATTTTTATGATATATGTCTGATATGTTTGTATGTGGTTTATTGTTTTTGGTATCATGTTTTTGCTCTGTTTTTGTGTTGGTTTATGTATTTTTGGCAGGTACATTAGGGAGTTTTGGAACAATAGTATTTGTTATTGTGTTTTTATGTTTTTGTTTGGTGTTTTGTGTTGTTTTTCGTGTTTGTGGTTTATTGTTTTTCATTGTTGTTTTGTTTTCTTTTCTATGTTTTGTTTCTCGGTTTTATGTCAATGTACTTCAGATTTTTGTTAGTGTTCTTGTGCTTCTAATGTGTTGGGGATCTGGCTGCAGGTAGTGCGGCTGTGCTGTATGTTCCTATTATTAATCTTGTTAGTTAGATAGTTCTATGAGGCTGTATGTTCCGTCTAGTCTGGATGAGGCTAGGAGTGTTGTTCCTGGGATTGATGAGGAGAGGTTCAGGAAGTGGAGGCGTGAGGGTGCTGTTGAGCTTGTTCTTGAGGAGGTTTATGAGGTTGATAATGGGTCTGCATATGTTTTCAGGGATCGTACGGAGCTTGCATTGACGGGTCATAGGGTTGAGCTTGTTGAGAGGAGTGGACGTTCTATCTATGTTCTATGTCCTGATGCTGTGTATGTGCTTGTTACTGAGAGGATTAATGTTCCTAGGAGGCTTCTACCTATAGATTTTAGACCGAGGTCAAGTATTGTACGTGCGGGATGGAATATTGCTACTGCTAATATTGATCCAGGTTTTAGAGGGAGGCTAATAGTTACATTATATACAGGGAGCAGAGTTACATTATATCTAGAGGATAGATGTAGAATAGTCCAGGTAAGGTTTCTCGAGCTGGATAGTGAAGTAGAGGGATATTCAGGTCAGTGGAATGAGTAGGAGATATACTACTATAACAGTTGAACGTGAGGTGAAGGAGAAGCTTGAGGAGATTATACGGGAAGCTGTCGGCGAGGTCTCATGGAACGAGCTGTTTAGGAAGATGGTGAGCAATAGAACGCTTACATTATCCTATATTAGGAAGCTGTATGCAGGCATAGTAGAGGAGGATCTTCTAAAGATAATGGTAAACATAGTAGAACTGTTATATATATCAATGAGGAAGAATGGACAGTTAAAAGATAAGGAAACTAGAATACTACTATATTTAACGGTTAGAAATATTAGAGAGAAATTGAAGGAGCATGGTATGGAGGATGAACGGGTAGAGAGAATATATGAGGAGCTTACAGGAAGCTAATCACTATAGAACATTGGTCTAATCTTCTCACCGATCTCAACATCTTTAACATGTCTCTCAACTACTATAAAGCTCCTAGACTCCTCATCATATATAGCTACGAACCTCGTAGGATGAAGCTCATGAGAGATAAATGCAGCAGCCCAGGGAACCCTAGTAACTATACAGTATCCCCTGTTAAGCGGTAGCTGTCTAAGCTCTCTCTCAAGATACTCGAAGACTTCCCTAGTAGGCTGTAGCTCTCTATCATTAACCTCTATAACTGTACATGGTTCTGCTGGTATTATCCTGAGAAGGTTCCTCCTCATTGAAGAAAGAGGTGTGGAGGAGACTGAGAAATCTTACCCTCCTATTCTAGCTTGAACATCTGTCCTCTCATTGGTCCTGAAGTTACTATACAGGCATTCATTCTCGGCTCATATGTTGCAACTATGTCACCCTCCTTAGCAAGCTCTATGCTGAGAGCAGAGTATAGCCATACTGGTCCTCTCCCTGATATGCATACTGGCTTCTCGCTCTTTATCTCAGGCATTGACTGTATCACCTCATTAAGCTCTGATGGCTCTAGTATTCCACCCTCTATCTCGAACTTCAGTAGTAGAACATTCTTCTTGTCCTCGACCTCCCATCTAACTGGCATATGTACATGTACTATGATTCTCTTATTAAGAATTATCTCTGTTTCTCATCTTCTCCTCATCATATACGAACATTACTATCCTCATTGTCAGCCTGTTAACAGCATCTTTAAGAGGTAGTGGTGGACTAGGAGCATTCTCTCTTGTGAGACCAGTAAGAATACATGTACCTGTCTCAAAGTCTACTCTCGGCTCTCCCTCTAGAGCTGACTCGCATATAGCTACTATATCTACGTTAGGAGTCCTCGATTTTATCTGGTTAACCCATCCCATCACACAGCTCTCAAAGTCATCTCTCCTGCATAGCACTATGACGCCATCAACATTTCTAAGAATCTTCTCGTTCTCAGCTGTTACTCTTATAGGAGGCTTTCCTCCTCCTATATCTACTATAACAATATCAATATTATTATTCTTTCTAAGACCCTCCAATGATCTGACAATCCATTCAAGCTTCTTCTCAACATTCTGTCTAGATATCTCTTTCAACCTAGTCCTAAGCTCCTCTCTAAGAGACTCTAAGTACCAGGGAGGAGTAGGACTATATAGCTCAGCATCTTGAAACATTGTTCTTATACCTGACTCTGCAAGTGTACGATATATTAAATGTGATAGAACGCTCTTACCAGTATTGGGATCACCTACAACACCTATAATCCTAGCCATATAGGATAATACTCTTCTACATGTCTAAAATATTATGAGCTTCTACCCTACAGAGCAGGAGAAGGAGAGCATACGTGTAATGATAGATGGACTGATAGATCTGTTGAGAAGAGAGCTGGAGAGGAGAGGAGTACGGTTCTATAAGATAGTTCCAGGAGGCTCAACAGCACAGGGAACCTTCCTACATGGTGATCATGATATAGATATTTTCATAGTAACATCAGAGCCAGACAGAGCAATCAGAGTAGTCAGAGAGCTGTTTCCAAGAGGAGTCGAGAAGAAGGGAGAGCTAGAGATATGGAACACACATGTAGACGATTATAATATTGATATAGTAGCAGTTAATCCAGAAACCGTAGAAAGATGGTTCACACTTAAACATACTGAGATCTATTCAAAGATGAGTAATGAACAGAAAAGAATAGCGATAGCACTGAAGGCACTGTTCAAAACATGGTGCGCATATGGAGCAGAGAACGGGGGAATAAGTGGAGTAGCAGTTGAGGAGCTCGTGAGAAGATTCACAGAGCCAGGAGATACCGTAGACAGAGGAATAGTCAAAGTATGTGAACAGATAGTCATACATGAAGAACCATTCTGGCTGCAGGACCCAGCAGCAGAGAGACATGGAATACCTAGGAACCTCCTAGCATCAGTAGTAGAAGAAAAGTGGAGCCTACTACAGAAAGCGTGTATAGAATATTTCAACACACGTCAGATACCATATACACCACCAGGAGCGGAGAAATATAGATTCATAAGAGAAAGCGAGGGATGGAAAACAATACAGCTAGAATCAACAGGAAACAAGCACCTAGACTTCCACAAGACCAGAAGCATCTGCATAACATACTGTAACAAGCTGAGAAACAGTGAAAAAGATGTACAAGAATGCATCTGCGACTCATATAGCGATGGAAAGAAGGTGATAGTAGCAGTAAAAGTACCAGAACAGTTACCACCATATAGGACAGTCTGCATAGAGCCTTGGAAGATAGGTAGAGAAGCAGTAGAAAATTTCATAGAAAAGCATCCAGATTATTATATAGATAATTATGGTAGAATATGTACAACAGTACCAAGAAAAATAACAAGACCATTCGAATATATTAAACAAAACATAGAGAAAGAATGGGAAAGATATCTAAAAGAGAAGACAAGACACAGCTAGATGCAGTATAATGCATATACATGCATTTAGATACTATAAACAATAATAAAAGAACAATACATTACTATATATTATACAATATATCACAATGCATTGCAATGCAATATACTGCATATATATGCATATACATGCAGTCACAGTCACCTGTTTAAATATTCGCTACCACAACAAGCATTAGAATATGCTACACGACCCACCTAGCGGACAGATATCAGGTACATAGAGCCTACTATCAAACATGTTGAAGTGATATAAGTGACCACTCTCTAACAGTCTCTTACATAGGTTTCTTCTAGTTATTTTCGATAGATAACATATGTCCCAGCTCGCGAAGTCACCACCAACATACTTAAACGATAATTTCTCCAATAGTGGCTTAAGGAACCAGAAGTATACCTTTTCTGGCGGTACCTGTGCTAGCTCTGGTATTGTCGGCTTATACATTAATGGCAGTATCGATAGTCTAGACTCTATATAGCTTGCAGAAGCATAGTCGAGACCCATAGTAATATCTAGAACATCATCATAAGCCGTATCTCTATCTTTCCAACATGCTAGAACCATCAGACACGTCTTAACGTCAAGATCATTAAGTAGCTTAAACGTGTCAGTAATATACTTCAAGTCATGTGCAACATTTATCAGACCCATATTCTGCATCCACTTTGGTCTAAATGACCATCCAATACATATCTTACTCATATCTACATCATTGTTCTCTAATCTGCTAACCAACTCAAACGGCATTGATGTTGAGATCGTGTAGTATGTATATACGTCCATTATGTTTCTACCACGTCTATCATAGAACTCAATTATGTAATCACAATACTTGTTTAGATCAACACTGTATCCACTTGGTAGATCCATGCCACGTATAATATATCTTAGATCAGTTACGCGGTATAGGTCATCTATTAAATCATTAAGCACTAGATATGGCTCACACGACCCACCAAATGATATCGAGAGATGATAAGTCGGTGGAAGCCCCCTACTATTCTTCTCTCTAATAGTCCTATAAAGAAGCTTAAGCAGTAGATTCCTTACGGCAGATACGGTCCCAGACTTAACACATGTTACATATCTCGTCCTAGAACCATAGCCTGGCGACTGAGCATAACAGAATCTGCATCCTATTGGGCAAGTTCTCTTGTATGATACTACGAGCATTATAGCACTATCATAATCATTATCCTCAATATCTAGGTAAAAATACTCAAAACCATTTCCACCTAATGAAGCAATTGGCAGATCACTATCCTGCCTATAATCATCTATAGTTGTAATTATTTTCTCACTACCTCTAACATATATATCATATAGCAATCTATCAGCATCTCGTATATTTAAGACATCATCAGCAGATGAACCTCCATAACTATTATCACTATACTTTATACTCAATCTTAATCTAGAACAGTTGAACTGTATTTGAGAAAGAACCAACTTCCTCATTAAATATATTGGTAGCTAAGTAAGATAAAACCGTTAAAACAACATAACTATATAGAAAAACAGGTAATAGCACATGAAAATAGATAACACAGGAAAAAGGAAGAAGAAAATAGGAGAGAAAGAATAGAAAGAAAATTAGACTAGCCCCTGAATACACTTCTCATAACAATCACATGCTAATTTATTTTCACAGTCACATACCTCCCAGCACATTAGGTCTTCAAGTTCCTCCTCATCAATATCATTAGAAAGATTATACTTCCTAACAATATTTTCAATTAATTGATCATTAATATTTTTTATTGTCATGTGACTGAACTATCTTAACTAATATTTAACCTTTATACCATTCACATAATATATATTATGTATTATTCACGTTTTCTAGAAAACATGGAGAAGAGAAAAAGAAGGAAAACAATGCTCTGTATGCTATTACTTGAGTTCTCTCTTCACATGTTTTAGCATCTGTCGAACTTTCTCTCTATTCGGCAGCTCATAGTTATGTTTTCTGCATTCTTCTTCTATGTATCTCCATACGTTATTTATCGAAATAGTCTCAATCCTTCTACCCTTACTTGTTAATTCCATTATTGCTGTCCTAAGAGCATTAAGAATCTCATGGTCAGGTAAGACATCTCTCTTCACCTCTTCAATTTTCTTTCCTTCTAGAGCATCTAGTAACAGTTTCCACTCGTTCCTGTTCTCCCACTTAATCTTAAGACCAATGAACCTCCTCTGATAAGCTCTCCTCAGACCAGGATATCTTGAACTTCCAGTAAATCCATATAACTTGACTATTACTCCCTCTACCTTTCTACCAAGTTCATTCAGTTTCTTAACTGCGAAGTCTATTGCCTGTCTTAGATCATTAAATGTCCAGTATTCTACCACCTTAAGATCATCCCTTCTAAGATCATCAACATATCTCTCAAGAGGCTCTAGTGTATAGATATCAAATACGCGATAATCATAATCACCTTCCCATCCCTCTCTAAAACCTGCTGGAGAGTTCTTTAGTCCACCAAACTCAAAATAGAAATCGTATCTAGACTTCAATATTTCTGGAAATCTTTCCCTGATAATTTTCATTAAGTTGTCTGGTATTGGATTTAGATTACGAGTATATAACATATCGCCAAATTTTAGAATATTCGCACCATCATACTTCGGCTCAACATATATAACATCAAGCCTTGACTCATTGTTAAGTACTGAATAGATTACCTTTACAAACTCCTTCGGGTTTAAAAGTTCAGGATACTTTCTCATGTTTCTATACTTCCCTGTTTCTAATATATTTCCTATATCATTTATAGTATATAATGTCTTCCATCATAGCTTTATAAGTCTAATAGTGTTAGACTAGATATGAGTAGTAGAGAGATAATTAGAAAGATACGTGAACTATCTTACCCACCTAAACATGTTAATATAAATAATGGAAGATTTAACATTATAGAACTATTAGACAAACATAATAAAGACCTAATAAATATTATAAACCCAATATTTGAATATATTGAAGAAAATATAGACAATATAGATAATCTATTACTAATGTTTAGAAACGGTACATATATGATAGAGATATTACATGATAATCCACTAACAGATATTGATAAAATAATTAACATGATAGGTAACAGATATGATATATATGTTATATATGATAAATATATGACAAAGATATATGCAACACCGAGAAAATATGAAGAGACAGTAAAAATATTGAAAGAACTGTTAAACTATGGGAGACCATATGCATTAGGCATAGAATATGGAGTGATACATTGTAGTCCACTTGTAACTACTAGAGAAAACATTAGAAATATTATACAGATTTTAAAGAAAGCTTACTCATATATGGACAAGTTATCAATATATGTTAGAGGAATATTAATAAATATATCATATATAACAGATATAGATGATATATTGAGACTAGTTGAGGAGATATGCAGGACAGGTACATGTAATGAATCGAACATTATAGAGTTCATGTTCGAGGGAACAACAATAACTGAGGACAGTAAGATACGTGTATTACCACATGAACTGGTACATAGATGTGTACAACTATTAGAAAGGTATAGAATACCAGTATTCAGAATATATCCACACACTGAGACAAGTGGATACGAGATATATATGATTGGGAGCGAGGAGATGCTAAGTAAAATACTGTCAGAGATTTCTAATATAACAGTAGTAAAAACATATGAGAAATATATTGGAAACATGAAGGAAACATATGTACTAGTTGGAGAAGATGAGAATCATGTTGAGAAAGTTAGAAGAGAATATGAAGAATATGAGAAGAAGTTTAAAGAGGAAATAATAAGAACAGCAGAAAAAGTGGCGAAGGAATATGGATGTTTTCAATATGATGAAGATATAGAGGAACTAGAAGACTATTTTAATGATGAAGAAGAGTGCTAGCATACTAGCCAATCAGCTTTTCAAGTATGCATTCTCTAAACATCTCATATTTCTCTTCTACTTCTTCAGTACTGATCTTCTTCCATAATTCTACCAGGAGGTAGTATGTTCCCTGGTTGAACCATTTAACTTCCAGCTTCTCTGGTGCCTCAATTATTGGGTATGTATGTACACAGTTTCCTTCTTCCATACATTTCTCAATTTCTCTTAACCACTGTATGAATTCTTTTACAAGTTCTTCACTTATTCCAACATATCTGTCTCCGTCATATGCATATGCTAGTATTCCGCAATATTTTTCTGTCACTGCATCAATTATGAAGAATAGTGCATTATGTCTAACCTTTCTAGCATATATCTCAACATTGTCTAAATATACTACGCCATCATGTACTTCACATGTTTTTACTCCATTAATGTATATGTTTATCCAGTCCTTATAGAACTCTATTACTATATCATCAAATCTTAATCTTCTTGTAATAGTTGGAACATATTCTCCTTTCTCTATTCTCCATAATGCTATTGCCCAGTTGCTTAGCGCCATGTATCTATCTGTCTACTATGTTTATAAGGATATTACATCTAGTAGAAATATGATGAGATCGATAGCTGGATTATTAGATAGTGAGAAGATAGATTCATCCACTGTTAGACCTGTATCTGATCTTTTTGAGAGGATAGTTGAGAAGCTTGAGAATGAGAAGGTGCTACGTACTAGGAGGGCTATTGTGAAGATATGTTATAATGATTATGATTTTAATAATTTTGAGATAGATTATAGTCCTATAAATATTGAGAAGCTTGTAACAGATATGGGAAAAAGTATTCATAGTATAGGAATGTTTCTTCTCGATTATGATCTCTATATGATGATGTATAGTATAGACCTTTTAAAGATATTGAATACTAATTTTGAGATATGGTCATCATATGTTTTAATGAGCATAGATGAAGCATGTAGAATGATGTTAGATATAGTAGAGAAGTATGAGAATATTAGAACAATACATGCAGGAACAGGAACAGCAGTACGTCCATGTATGAGACTAGTATCAATATATAGGACAGTTAGAGACCTAGAATATGAAATAGAGAAGAGCACAGGAAAGAAGCTGTTAAACATAGAGAAGAAACTTGAGAATATTGATATAGTAGAGATGAGGAACAGTATGATAATAGTAAGAGCTGAAAATCCTAGAGAATATTTCGAAAAATTCTACATGAAGATACTATCCTAGCTAGAATTACTTCTCTTACCGTTAAACTTTCTTAGAGCTCTCAATAGCTCTCTTATTCCAGTCTCAACATCTTCAGTATTTATACTAGTCATATAGATGAACAGCTGATCAAGCCCGAAAGACAACCTCTTCTTCACAAGCTTCTCAAGGTTCTCTCTCCTAAACATCACCTCTACAAACTTAGCTACGTACCTTGGATCACTATCTCTCAGCAGTCTTCTATAGCTCTTAAATATATTCACCAGTACCTCACCAATCCTATCATACTCCTGATCAATTAATCCCTCCCTCGCTAGTGATCTCATGATCTGTGCACCCTTTCTACATGTCTCTGCTAGCTGGTCAGCTGGTAGGATATCGGGGTTATAGAGCGCGTATAGGACAGCATCAATATCAGGCTCAACAAGCTGCTCAATTCTGGCATTAAACTTCTTAGCAATCCTCTCAACAAGATAAAGCTTTGTTGAACTATCCTCCTCTATGTCTCGTATATAGATCTCCGCCTCAGGAACATAATACTCAAATGGCGGTGCCTTGCACAGTATCTTCTTCTCATCAAACATTTTCTCCACAGTCCAAACCTTCTGTAACAGGTAAGATACTGCTAGTACAAATGCTAGTGCAGACTCTATTCTGGACTCCCTGTTCAGATTCTCAAGCTCCTTCCAGTAACCATAGTTGAAATAGAAGTCGAAGAGCGGGAAGAGGTATGACGGAACGTACTCTCTCGCTAGTACCCTCCCAAGAGGAGTCAGCTTGTTCTCCTCGTCTATTAGCCTAAGTTTCTTACAGATCTCAACTCCCGTAGAAAGCTCTGACTTATCTATGAACGGTGGAGCATATCTGACCCATATGTCAATGCTTTTTCCACTGTATGCTAAACGTATTGGAAGTACATAATAGTCACCTAATGTTTCTAACCTACCATAAATCCTCTCTAGTGCCCTATTCACAACATCTTCCTCATCTGATGTATATATTATGAATCCGTAGCCAACGTTCCAATATCCTGGACGTCCAGCCCTACCCAATACCTGCTGTATCACTGCAGGCTCAATATACTTGACCTCGCCTGGCAGAAAGAGCTTCAATCCAAGTACTATCACTGTCCTGAAACTGAAGTTGACTGACTGAGATAGCGTGTCAGTAGCAATAATGATCCTATACTTAGGCTCAAGCTTCTTAAGCTCGTTCTCGATCTCCCTCCTCTTATTAGTTGGTAGCCCAGCATGATGATGAACTATTTCTTCTTCACTTACCCATCCAATCCTATCACATGCTTTTCTCAATCTCTCAGCAATCTTCTCAGCCATTCTACGACATGGTACATATATTAGTATTGGCGTATATGACCTATCAAGCCTCTTCAACAGTGAAATAAGTACCTCATATTTCGTGTTATAGTAAGGCTCAGCTCCTCTACCAAACACGTTTCCACTCATGGGAACCTTCTCTATCCTCAGCTCAACAGGTCTACCATCTAGAGCAATGACCTCAGCGTTCAGATACTTTTTCAATTCTTCGATCATTGGCATTGTTGCTGATAACATGACTATTCTAGTCCTAGCTCTCTCACTAATCATCTTCAAGTGACATAAAATGTCGATTATAGCTGTAGCACGTTCAGGAAACAGTATATTATGAGCCTCGTCTAGGATAATTATAGAATCGTTAAGTATTTCATGAAACATCATGATAATAGAGTCAGCACGCTCATACGTTGTAACGATAACAGGTTTAGACCATGTTACATCGAGACGCCAGTTAGGGTCTAAACGTGCGTCCGAAGTATCAACACCAACATTGTTAGGACCAGCAATTGAACGAGCAGTACGAGCAATATCATCACATGCAGCACGAGTAGGAGCAAGAATAATAATACGAGAATATTTACCCTCCTGAACAAGCTTCCAAGCAGAGGAAATAGAGTTATATGTTTTTCCAGAACCAGTAGGAGCAATAATGAGGAGGTTAGAAGATTCGAGAATTTTTGGATCAATTTTTATGAAGACCATGTGAGAGAGAAAACTATCTAATGTATAAGCCTATAATCATTAAACTATATAATATGGTCAACATGTTTCATAACTTCTCTACATGCTTTCATGAACTTTTCCACATGATATACATATCCTTCAATTGATGATAATATACTCTTCTTAACTTCTTCATATTCTTTATCAATGTTTGATACATAGTACATGAAGTTTTTCTTAATATCGCTATATACTGTAATGCATAGCATTACACGTTTACGAGATCTCAACCTACTATATGATGATACTATCATTATGGGCAGTATAGTGATATCTCTTCCAGTAACTACACGATAGATAAGTCTGAACATGTAGATGTTTCTCTCGGTCTCCTCCAGATAGTCTGGCAAAGACTCTATTAATGATTTCACTATCTTTCTATTCTTCTCATCTATATTGCTTATAATATCACTTATAGCCGTCTCTAATGGTCTGCTAATTTTTACAGCAACTACTTTGTTTTCCAGGCTATGTTCACATTCTATTCTTATGATCATGATGTTCTAGAGGTATTAGGTATTTAAGAGAGTGATAGAACATGTATATATTATTTATCTTCCTCTTCACCTTCCTTTAACGCTTCCTTAAGCTCGTTAATTAGACGGCTCAAGCTGGCACGCATGTTTTCTAACCTTGTCATCATCTCGGATACTGCCTCTCTTACATTGCTCATGTCTCTGCTCACGGATACTAGCTTGCTTATCGTGTCCTCTGTAAGATTTATCAGTCGATTGACCTCGCTGTTTGCCTGTTCTATTCTACTGTTTATACTGTTTACAGCATCTACAAGCTTGTTCATTACCATACTAATCTTCTCATCTATGACCTTAGAAACCACTCCTATAATCCCTTTAACAATATTGTTCAGTACCTCATTAGTAATTGACTCTAGAACCGTTTTAATACTTGCACGTATAGTATTCTCAACAATCATATAGTGGAAATTTGACTCTACCTGGCTGAGCCTGCTGTTCAAGTTTGCGATAACTATCTCATGCCTATTTAAGATATCTATAACATCGTTCAACTTCTTCTCAACTAGGCTGAACTTTTCATTAATATATTTCTCTATGGCTGGTGCAATAATTGCAACTATCTTATTTATCTCATCAGGAAGAGGCTCGGGAGGAGGAACATCATATGACATTACCTTTCACCTCTATTTCCGCTCCTATATACTCTTCTAATAGAGAACATCAGTATCTCACTGCTAGTAGAATCATCAGGTCTAGCATTTACATCTGCCCCCTTGCTCTTTAACTGGCTGATCATATTCATTATCGATTCAACATCTATAAACTTTCTACTCTTCTTCATCTCCTTCTCCATCTCTATCCTATACTCAAGATCTAGAAAGTAGAGTATAAGTATTGTGGATACTGCACTAGCAAAAGTAATGATCATTATAGGAACAAGCAGGCTAGCATGACCAGCAGCCATGCTTGCTAGACCATATACAAGAGCAACATATGATGTTACACCTACAATAACTATAGATATTGCAGCTACTAGTATTATCCTAAGGTTCAGCTTCATAAATAGGGTAGAAATATTAGAAATATAACCATGTCTCTCAGAGAGGATAGAGATCAGAGAGATCCTCAACGTGCTGAGAGAGAGTTTGAGAGGATGCTTGAGATGGCTAGGATAGGTAGGAAGATAATGATAGTATTAGTAATATTCCAGGGAATATATGTAATATGTCAGCTATTTCATATAAATATTTACCAGCTCTTCACCCTGGCAAGACATGTAAACATTATAAGGATCATAAGAGAGAACAAGTGGCTTCAGCCATATATAGATTTCAGCCTATGGCTGCTGATGATCATTGACCTAGCAATATGTAATCGAGCTTCAATATTCGAGAAGATGAGTCCAAGAACAGTCTTCCCAATCATAGTTATCGGTCTCTTCCTGTCAATGCTCTCAATGATGTATAGTATCACTCCGATGAATCTGATCCTCTTCATAATATATCTAGTCTCGCTAATATATCTGCTGTCTGGGAAGGTAAGCATAGTAGAGCTCCATAGGACAGCTACAGTTGAGAGGAGGAGATCAGTTCTTAAGAGTCCAGAAACTGTACTTGAGCTCTCTTATCCTGCGTGTATAGCTTATAGTGAGGAGAACCGCAAGTATCATTCCAGTAGTTCCGAGACAGGTAGAGGTTATGGCATATATCCCATCGCTGATTATGGCAGTGAGAATAAACATGGCAGAGACATAGTATACTATGGCTATGATTATTCTAGCACAGGTAACAATCTCAAAACTGTTAAGAATTGGGAGAATAGTATACCACCATCTTAACCATATTAATACGAACATTATTATAAACGTTAGAACAGTGAAAACATATGCTATAGGGTTACCATATATGAAAAATATTCCACTACTCATAGAGAGAAGAGAAGTAAGAAAAGCGAGAACACTCATAAAATTCATAACCTCGCGCCTGAGCTCCAGATAGCTCTGGCTAACCATTAAAATCTTTATAGAGATCAGAAATATATGATTAACCTAGTCATCCTCATATCCATCATCTTCACATATATTCTAATCCACATAATGATACATGAGTTCTCACTATATTATCCGAACATTCTTAGAAAGATTGGACTCTTCCTCTCACTTATAAGCGATATAGTTTTTCTCTACTCACCAATGATTGGACTAGGAATATATCTTATAGTAGTTGCAATATGTTTAAACTGTTTTGAAACATGGTTAAAATATTTAATATTGATAAAGCTTGGATACCTAGTATGTCCACTTTTCCTGCTCGTCCCTACAGTCCTAATATACGTAATTATATACCTAGCAGAAAGATGTTCAGGATAGAGAACGAGAACATACACCTCTCATACCATTTCTGCCCCGATACAGATACACGTATCCTCGACCTATATAGGGACAGTGAACATGTTGCGAGAATAGTATCAGGATATATTATCAAGATGGAGGGAGAGGCAGACGGAGTAGAGACATACTCTACAAATCTTGAGAAAAGTACAGGACAGTGGACACTGACCATAGTACGGTTATATAATTTTAACGGGATCATAAGAATAGTATAATATGACCATTGCATGGGAGATAGTAGAAAGATGCGGAAGAGGACTAGAAAGATGTGCCATAAGACCTGTAGAGCTCAAGTACAGGCTCATAATATATCCATACGGGGAATCATACCTAGAATCAGCACCGAGAGTAGATCTAGGAGACCTCCATTATATTAGGTCCAGGATAAGACTGAGCGCAGACAGGGAAAGCATAGTAATAGAAGGAGCAGCAGAAGGTGTAGAAGTAGACGGAGCGTTCATACAGCCGAGAAAAGGAAGAGAAGAGCTATCTTTCAGAGAGGCATGTGTTAGGATAGGAGGAGAGTATGCACGTAGAGGAGAATACGAGATCTGTAGTATAAAGGGAGAGGTAACAATAGTAGAGGACTATGTAACAGATAGAGTAAGAATAGACAATATAGATATAGAGAACACTAGAACAGTAATAACTGAACATAGAGGAGAACTAGACCCATACTATCCAGAGAGAATCATTACACTAACATGTATAGACAAGCCATGTATAGTAGTTAAACATGGAGACAGAATAATAATACCAGAATAATCTACTTATAAATCAGATAGACAATAATAAACCATGTCACATACAGCGGAGATAAGAGTACGAGTAAAAATAACCAACATTTACGCACTGAAAGAAGCAATAAAAGCCGCATTCAGAGCAATACTACACCAGAATGTTGAAGTAAGAGAGGGAGGATACGTAACAGATCTATCAGGAAGAAAAACAAAAGTAGACCTAGTAGTACCATTTAAAGGACCATTGAAAGCAAGAAACATAGGATTTAAAATAGAGAACGGTGAGCTAAAGATGGTATATGAAAGCATGATGATACCATATACAAAGGCGGAACAGCTTCTAAACGCTGTAAGAGACGCCTATACTGCATATATTGCTATGCAGGCACTGAAAAACATGGGATATAATGTAAAAGTAGACTATAGAAACGAGAGCTTTGAAATAGTAGCAGAGTCGGTGATATGATGACCAGGAGAATAATTATCAGAATAAAGGATGGTAAAGTAGACATGGACTTCCAGGGATTTATAGGACCATCATGTTTCAGAGAGCATGATAAGATCAGGCAGATACTGGAGAAGATGGGTATAAAATATGAGGACATTAAGACAAGAGAGAAACCAGAAGCAAAAATGACAGTAGGAGAGAAACATGACAGTTCAGTTAATTATTAGAAACGGTAGAATAATCATATATACTGAACGAGAAAAAACATGTAAAATAGTTAATGAATTAACAAGAAAACTAGAGGAGAATAATATTAAAATAGTTACAAAACTAGAAAACCTACACTGCGGTTAATCTTCTTCATCTTTTTCATTCTCTTCCTCAATATAGTACTCGATCTCTTCTAGATGATCTTTCCAACATTTAATTATTCTTAAAACTTCTACCCCTATTACTACTATTATGATAATCATGTTATCTAGTGCGCAGCATGCAAGAGGAACCATGTGTCTTTCCTATTTAGATTGATTATTTATGTGTTTGTTTGTCAATAGTTTTATAAAGAAGCTTGTTCTGCTAATGGTCTTCTATGAAATATTTCTCTATATAGACCATATCCTGGCTTTGCTATTCCGAATGTGAATGCTGATACTATTATGTCATCCATAACTATGTGACGTACAGTTGGGTTCTCCTCTGTGCCTAGGTCAGGTAGTCCACGTATACAGCCTACACCTACTTTACAGAAGTATACTTCTGGGAATGGGTGTCTATGATGGTATCTTTCCATTCCTCTCCAATACATTTCAAAGTATATTCGTTTAGCATTCTCGTAAAGTGGTGAGTACTCTCCTGCTCTTGATGCATAGTACATTAGTTCTATTGGATCCCAACATGTTGGTGCTGGATATGCTTCCTCTCTCCAGTATGGGTTCTCTGGTAGATCGCTTCTACATATCACGAGTCGGTACTCTGGTAGTCTCTTCTTCATATGTCTACTTGAGGCTAAGTAACAGTTAAGCATTAATCTTTGGATGTGATGATTAGCATGTTATGTCTCTACCTGATATTGGTGTTGAGATTGATTTCACAGTTTATAGGGAGGGTTCTAGGGTTCGTGGTAGGGAGCTTCATAGGCTTGTGGATATGTTAGCAGGTGAGGGTTACTGTATTAGTATTGAGGGTGGTCCTAGTCCTAGACTGGAGGTGAAGTTATGTAAGCCTGTTAAAGATGTTAGACAGATTGTAAATTATTTTGATAGTATTATCAGGAGACTGAGAGACATGGGCTACAGTGTAGACCTATCGAGAGGAAGGACACATATAACCTTGGACTATCTAGTAGACCATGAGCCATGCTTTGGAGGGAGCTTCATGAGAAAGTATCTTAATCTTGTCCTCTTGTTAGACAATTTTGATAGGAAGGTAACGTCTATCTCTGCATTATCTAGAAGTAATAGACCAATCATACCTCTAGAATCTAGAATAATGTTCCTTATAGAGGGCATGAGAAATAATGTTGAATTAGTAAAGGAGAGAGGATGCAATTACTGGCTTGTACTTGATAGGGAACTGTTAGAGCTATTAGCCAGGGGAGAGGTAAGTATAGAGGGATAGTATGCGTATAGTATCTTCAGAACGTAGAGCACTTCTCAGGACTAGGAACAGGGAAAAGATAACTATTTTCAGGAATATTAATAGAATGTTTATACCAGTATTGAAGGACAGTTTTAAAATTGTGTTAAAAATAGATAAGAAATATATTGATATTATTGATAGGTTAGATAATTATTGTATGAAGATTAATGAAGATAGTAAATATATAACATATGAATGTTCTATAGATATTGAAGATGTTCCAACAAGCACCTTAGTAGCAGTAGAGTATAGAGGACAGATGGCTATGACTGGAAGAGACCTAGAGAACTTAATAGCAAGCCTCATCATGTTACATCTAGATAATGTTGAGAGAAGTGAACCAAGGTTCAGAAATGTGGAGTTTCTGAGAGAGGAGAACATTATAAGAAGCGAATTAGCTAGCACGCTAATATTTGAAATATCTATAATAGAGAACTATCTTAAACATGCTTTAAAGAGCCCTGCAGAGAACTTTAATTATCTTAAAAAGGTAAGTACTGAGCTCCATAACGAGTTTATGAGTCTGTGGGAGAAGTATGGTAACATTCTTAAAAGTGAATACAGTATAGAGGAGCCTCCATCAAGATCATTCCTAGAGAAGAAGCTCAACGTCTTCTAGGTCTTAACCTAGCTATCTCCTCTCTATAATATTCTAAGGATCTTCTAAATCTCTCCCAAGCCTTCCTATAACATGATGCCTTCTCTTCTATAGATATGTTAGGATCCTCAGGTCTTGGACAGCGCACTATCTCTGAGCTAAATATCATTGCTTCAACTTTTTCATCAGGTGTGAACAGTGTCTGGCAGTATCCTATCTCTTTTAAATATTCTAGGTATTTTCTACCCTTCTCTGTACCATATGGTAATGGATATATGCAGTGTCTAGCATATTCATAGTCTAATGCTTCTTCTGGAGTATAGTTCATTCCAATATACTTCTCACCTAGTCTCCTCCTCTCCTCTACTATGTTTCTCCATAACTCTTCAAGTGTAAGTGGACCATAGATGTCTTCATTGTTTTCCGACTTTCTTATCAATATGTCTGGTGTCTTCTCTATCTTTCCAAATGTTGGATCAATCATATATTTGCTACCTGTTACAGGGTTCTGAACTATTAGACTTATATGACTGTAACCTGGTCGGTAGGCTGCTACGGGTAAGCCAATTCTTTTAAGAACTGTTAACAGTGCTAGACTAAGCTCGCTTGATGATCCTCTCCCAAGTCTAAGCACCTCTCCAGGTGTGAGAAATGTATATGCAAGAGAGTTCCAGTATCTTTCAGCGTTGGCATGTATCTCATCATAGTCTAGATATGTTTTGAATAGGTTAACTATCTTTGAAAGATAGTTAACAAACTCCTCATCGTTCATGGGAGGGGGACCAGCAAGCTCGATTATTCTCTTGCTAATGGTCTCTGCTATATTGGATCTAGGTACAGTCTCTGTCTCAAACTGTGATAGGTCTCTTACTTCTCCTCTAAAGTATCTACACCAGGGACATGGATCGTTGCTTTTCAATTCTGTTCCCATGTAATCGTATAATGGCTGTGCCATATGGTTAAGATATCTCTCCTCCAGCTTCTCAAGCTCCAGTATTCTCTGGTTTCTGCTCATTAGGTAACTGATATTTTTCTTCTACTTATCAGTAATAGCATGTATAGTAAGGTCCTAGCTGAGAAGTCTAGTGTTAGTAGTCTAGTTGTTCCTGATCAGATATTTATGTTTGGTAGTTATATATGTGGTAGAGTGTTTATAAATGATGAAGTAGACTTAGAGACATATCAGAGAATAGAGGATGAGATGTATGGTATAGCTGTCCTAGAATCGGACAAGGAGCCTGAGAACAGGGTAAAGGTGAGAAGCATTGTAACATGTATACGAGGCATAGGTGAGAGAAATCTGAATGATCTAGCTAGGAGTATAGTGATAGCTTACATAAATCTGAGAGATATGTATAGGATGAGAAGATGAGCCTATCACAGTCTCTTCTAAGGATTGAGGAGGAGCTTAGGAATCTTGCAACAGAGCTGCAGGAGGCTAGGACTGGGAGAGATACATATAGTGGGGACAGGTTTCTAGAGGTCTATCATAAGCTTGTAGATGTTAATCTGAAGCTTGAGAGCATCTATAGGACGTGTCTAGAACGTTCAGAGACGGAGAAGCCGTTACAGCTCTTCTGTAGGTTGATATATAATATATATCTAGGATTGAATGATCTTATACATGACATGAATAAAAATTGTAATGTATCTAATGGAGTATTTACATGTCTTAATATTAATGTTGAGAAGATTAGAAGAGAACTATGTAACAATGTTCTAGAGCTGACTGGAAGAAAATGCGGTAACCTGATACTCTATGATACGAGCCTTCAGCCACCAGCAATTATAGATGGCATAGCTAACTGTGTACATGTACTAGCTGAGGAGCTGATGAAGATGGAGACCTGGAGAAGAGTAGGAAGATGCTACTTGAATGAGAACTCTAGCAGAAGCATTGTAGAGCTCTGTGAGAAGTGGAGCGAGTATATTAACAGGTTCGATCCATATTATATGAGTGAGGATATTGAGAACGTTTTCGGATATGGTATAGATGGTAAAGCATATTTTAGAGTAGGATCAGCAGCGGGACATGCAGCAAATATAGATTTTAACAGTGGGACATTCACATATTATGATAATGATCTTAATGTTGTATCTCTAGTACATACATATGTTGAAAAGTATATGAATGGTGCATGCATGTTTAATAGAGAGAACAGTGAATTAAAATGTACTATACCGAATATTGATAAGAAGATAGATGATATAGCATATCTCCTAGCATCTGTAACCAGCATGGATATTAGACTAGCAAACGCTAATGTAGATGCTAAGAAGCTTATACCGATAAAGATAGCAAAGTCAACATATAACTATGATAGAGAGATAGCATTAGAGAAAGGTCTCGAGAACACTTCTAGAACATATATAACAGTTCTAGGAGGAGAGTAGTATGGAGCCGATACATGTTAAAGAAATTATAAACAGGATAGCTGAGACCGTTAGAGACCTCGCTAGAGTAAAAACATGTTTAACATCTAATAATAGGAGAGAAGAAGTATCATGCCTATTAGACCTATATGAGAGAAGAGATAGACTGCTCGCACTTGTAGATGATTTGAAGAAGCTTGCAGTAGCAGCACGGTACTTATATGGTCCAGAGTTCGGATACGTTCTCTACTATGTTAATAATATGGCTAGAGATGTTGACAAGATAGTGAAGACGTTGGACTATGAGATAAATAGCTCAACTATAAGAAAGATGCCTACGAGACTTATAGCCCATGAGATAGGTGATGAATTGCAGGAACTAGTTATTAACATGGTAGAGCTGGCAGACGTGTTGAGAAGACTTGGAAATGAGGATCTCTACATCTATGGTACATGTATCATACGTGGAGAACCTAGAACAGATCTGAAAACACGGTACATATGTGCAGGAGGACCTACACCACTTATAGTTGACAGAGATAAGATAGTTACATATGGAATAGACTTCCAGGGAAAAGAATATGCAGCAGAGCTTAGAGACCATGAGATAAAGCTAGAGTTTGAACTGCCTGTACTAGAGACTGGGAGAGAGTATTACCATGAGATACTTCCAAAAGATATGAAATGTGAATCAACTATAGATGAGGAAGCTGGAACGCTAGTATATACATGTAGAGGAACAGTGCCAGATATGAAGGAGATTCTGAAAAATATTGAGCTAGCAAGAGAGCTTGAATCAATATCTCCACCACATGTAGAGAACATTCTTAGAGACACAATGCTTAGAGGAATGGAGATAGATAAGAACATGCCACTAGACATGAACTGGAGAAGAGCACTCAAGCTGTCACTACCATTACCAGGGTAGCATCTAGTAATAAATCAGATAGATATAGTTAGATCATGAAGAGACCAGTACAGATACTTGAGAAACTGTTAGAAAAATATTACAGGTATAGAGAATCTAGACATTGTGAAGAACTTTTCAACAATGTTGAAATATGTATAGAAATAATAGGAGAGCGGAGAGGAGAGAGAACACTGATAGATAGGGAACATGTTAATGGTAGAGAGATAATATTAAACTATAATGAGCAGATATATACATTAAACATATCTGTTAGACATGGAGAAGAGAAGGAAAGCAGAATAATAACAGTTAGAACACTAGTAGCATCAGCACCAGTAAGACTAGAAGGAGACAGGATAATAGATGTAGAGAGTAATGGGGAACATATTATCATTTCTCTCTGTGATGATTTTGACAGCGCGGTACTCTCAATAGTTCACTCATTATTATTAAAATGTAAGGATATTGAGGTAAAGTTAAAATATTATGAGAATCTTATAAACACTATTACAGATCTAGTATATGGTGAAATTGTTAAGAAGATTAATAATAATATTATTGATAGGAGTATAAAGATTGGAGACATGGTGATAAGGTTCATATTTACATGTGATGGAGATAGGATACATCTTACAGTGTTTGCGGATGGTAGAGCTATATATGATGAGGATAGTGTAGATAATCTTAGAGATATGATACGTAGAGCAGTTCATAGATTATTCACATCTTACTATGTTGATGATCTTATCAGCATACTATCCGTGCTGGATCGTGTGATGTCTATTGAATATGTTAGTAATAGGAGCAGGAGGCTATTGAGAACGCTCTCTAGAATATGTTCATCTATTATCTCCATGTTTTCAGGGAAAATCTAACATATTAACCCTCTCTATGATTAGTCTACTATGGGTATAATAAGCAGGTTAATTGATTTTGGCATACTTATCGATCTAGTATATCTCTGCTATATCTATAGTCAGATAAGTACATTAGCCTTTCTGCTACATGTTGTACTTCTCTTTGCTTTTTCTGCATATCTTGCAATAGATATATCCAGGAAGCATCTTGTCTCTCCAGTATTCTACTATATTTATGTTCTTACTATAGGTATAGCATGTGGATGTGCTCTTTTTCTAGCTGTTGTTGATCTATATATATCAGTGTATAGTTTCCCGTTTTATCCTCTTATTCTATCAATGTTGTATATATCTGTTGCTGGTATACTTATAAAAAGCATTTTCAATCTTAAAGTGCTCTCAACCATAATGAGCGAGAGAAGGAGAAGGAGATACTGGGATCTTAGGGAATAGCTTATCATTTTTCTACCTGCTATATCAAGCATGGAGCTATCTAACATAGTTAGCGAGATGATGAGGATTGAGGAGGAGCTTAGGAATCTTGCAACAGAGCTGCAGAAGTCCAGGATCGAGAGGAACGAGTATGTTTATGATATTCAGAATGTTAAGAAGGTTTTAAATAATATATGTGAGAAGCTTAACAAGATTAGTGAGGAGCCGTGTGCGGATATGATATCTAACATATTGAAAAATATGGTAGATCTTGCATATGATTATATTTCTACTATATGTAATAGGGAGGATGGTTATTATAAATGCTCCAACATTAGTACAAGAGAATTTAGAAAGTTTATAGAAGAATTTGAGAAAGTTACGGGTAGAACATGTGGGAACCTTCTACTCTATATGGACTCGGTCCAGCTTCCTGCTGTTATAGATGGACTTGCTAACTGTATACATGTTGCCGCTGA
The DNA here is from genome assembly GCA_013153895.1 of Thermoproteota archaeon. Taxonomy (GTDB): domain Archaea; phylum Thermoproteota; class Thermoprotei; order Thermoproteales; family Thermocladiaceae; genus JAADER01. The sequence continues at coordinate 61,042 of JAADDN010000168.1, forward strand.
GGAGCTAGCTAAAATTAACAAACATGGTAGGAGAGTTGGTAGATGCATCATAGTTGGCTATGCTGATCCAAGGATCATAGAGCTATGTAAAAAGTGGACGGATCTTGTAGAGAAGTATCATAATATGGGTATCTACCTGGAGGAGGATTATAATAGTCTTATAGGTATTGGAAGAGGACTCTCTCTTGATCTACGTGTAGGTTCCTCTCCTGGACATGCAATGAAGATAGATTTTAAGAATGGTACACTGAAATATTATGATTCTGATATGAATGTTATAGATACTGTACGAGTATTCATAGAGAAGCATCTAGATGGGTCATGTATGTATGATTATGCGAACCAGGAGCTGACATGTAGGTTCGATCCAGGTGCTGATAAGGTATCTGACAAGCTTGCATGGATTGCTGCTAATGTTACAAGTCTAGATGTTTACCTTGATGATGAGATTCCCGAATATATGAAGGATAGAGTATCCTCAGCTGCCCGTTCTGTACAGTTGAACTATGAGGAGGCTAGTATGAGTATTAGAGAGATGATGGATAAAGCTAGTAGAATGGTGATGCTAATATGAGGCTTGTAGATTATCTTAGACAGATTAGGGAGAAGCTTGAACATATATATGAAACATGTATGAGAGATGTTGAGTCATGTATATTTGAGTATTTTACACTTGCACTTGAGCTGCCTGCGCTGGAAAAGTTGAAGAATAGTGCATGGTCAATGTATGCTGCTGAGAAGAGAAGGGAGGATAAGTATCTGTACGAGCTATTCAACTCGCTATATACTGGACATCTCCCATCTAGATATGCGAGAGATATCTCTTCTAAAGCATCTGCAGAGGCTCTGGCAGAGACTATTAGAGAGATTGTAGAAGATGTTAAGGAACTTGAGAAATATTATGAGAATGAGGATCTTCACATCTATTCTGGATGTATAGTGAGGGGTAGACCAGGACCAGAGAAGCTATCTATGATAGGTGCAACATGTGACACATATGGAGGATACTATAGTAATAATAGGCTAGTAGCTGCTAATAATGATATAGCTCTCGAGCTAGATACTGAGAATCCTAGAGAGGCAAGATGCTTCTCACTTCATCCTGAGTATAAAATGTGTGAGAGACTGCTAGTATCTTCAATATCTGACTGTTATAGCAGGAATGGTGAGGTATACTGTACATCTCCTCCATATCACAATCTTGGATATATTTATAGGGCTCTAGATAAGGTGGAAGAGTTTAGGACATTATTATCATCTCTTGTACATACTACACTATATGGTATATATAGTAGAGGATTTGTAGAGAAGCTGGCAATGGCAGATGCATATACTAGGAAGGAGTTTGAGACTCCTCTAGTAGTTAACATGCGCAGAGAGATCGATAACGCTGCGAGCAGGGTCTTTGGAGAAAAAAGAGAATAGGTAGGGTAGAGAAGTCTCTCACATGTTCGAGCTTGATGGAAAGAGGGTAAGACCTGAACGTAGACGGATGTTTAAAACTCATCTTAAAGCGTTAATCCTTATTCTTATTGTTATGATCTGTATATCAATGTTCTTATTATATCATTATGGTATAACAATGACATTATCAAACGTTGATCCCTGGGTAGTACGCAGCGTGCTATCAGGTGAGAACACTCCTGTATGGGTATACACGTGGATAGGGGCTAAACTGCCGAAGGACTTTATAGTATGGAGGTTCGATACTTTTGAGATAGCTGTAGGATATGTACATAGTTTATCAACATTGGAGTATCTTTCAAAACATAGCTGGTATGTTGGAGGACTAGACTACTATATTATCGCGCCTCCTAGAATGCCAGTATACTTTCCTAGGAGCGATGCATTGAATGCTTCTAGAGTGAACTATCTCGTAAAGATTCATAATCCATATATGGTATATAACGGTACTAATGTTACCATAGCTATTCTAGATACAGGAATAGACTATCTTCTCCCAGTATTCTACACTAACTGTCATGTATCTACAAAATATAGTCATATAATTGCAATGGTGAGCTTTGTGGATGGTGGCAGAGTATATATATGGAGTAGAAAGTACTGGCTAGAGGGAAAGAACATGTCATTAACAGAATTATATAGTTGGGAACAGTCAATATATTCTGTATACGGTGTATATCCATTCATGGACATTGTAGGACATGGAACCGCTGTAGCATCAGTAATCGTTGGACAGCCATGTTACTATCATGGTTTCAGCGGTGTAGCTCCAGGTGCTAGGATAGTAATGTTGAAGGTCTTTCCAGACAAGTCAACTACAAGTATCATAATACTGATAGAGGCATTGCACTGGCTCTACTTTCACTATAAGGAGTATCATATAAAGATAGTTAGCATGAGCTTGAACGCTTTCACACCAAGCTTCGGAACTTTTTCAGATCCAATAAACATTATTCTTCAACATCTAGCAGAGAAGGGGCTCATAATCCTAGTAGCCTCAGGAAACGAGGGAAACTTTCCAGGAAGCCTAGACTCTATAGGAAATGCTCCTAATGTATATCTTGTAGGTGCTTGGGATCCTATCCACTGGAAGATCGCGTACTTCACCTCTATGCCTACAGTTGGGCAGCATCCTATTAACTTTCTAGGAGATGGTTACATGGTGTGGAGTGTTGTTCCTAATAGTAGCATGATATTTAGAGCGGTAAGCGAGTATGTTCCATATCTGATAATGGATAAGAAACATGGAATGGTCCTTCTCTCAGGAACATCTCTTGCAACTCCTGCTGTTGCTGGAGTAGTAGCAGACTGGTATCAGTGGTATCTAGAACATTATCATCGTGCTTCTGCTCCTGAGACACTTGTCAGGATAATATGCTCGAGAGGGTACATTACTGGGAGAATACCGCTAATAGTTACATGTGGTCTTGTGAGAGCGCCTAAATAGGTCCTATAGATATTATACCTATGCTAATGATAGACTACTCTACTAGGATAGTAACCATTTCATCACCATTCTACCAGTTCTTAACATATCATAATCACGTACCTGTAGAGAAGGGTGATCACTTGATCATGGTGCCAGCATTCTCACAGTACCGTGCCTCATATAGTGAAGGATTCTACTATCTTCTCGACATGGAGGAGCTTAAAATAATGAAGGTTGGAGTAGGGATAAGAGAGGTCTTGAATGATCATGATATTATTAGCCTTATGAGAAGGATAGTTAGGCTTCTAGGAATAGATGTAAGATATGGTGAGAACTATATCTATCTTGGTAGGCGGGCAAGAGTATTTAAATGTCCATTAATGTCAGTATATGCACTAGTTTTCGGCACTTTCAGACTAGTAGTAGAGCCGTTAGATGTGACTGATAGGATATCTCTTCTAGATCTTCCAGTTCTTGTTCAGTATGGTCCATATATGGTATATATTGATGAGGGACGTATAATACCTATACCAGATAACTCAAATATTTACCATATAGTTAAGATAGGTAAGATAGATATCAACTATATTGGTCTTGATTCAACATTTAGAGTATATAATCACTGTAGGCTGATACGTTCTCATGATGTGATTATTCTACGTACATGGAGGAGAGATATTGTTAAGCTATTGTCAGGTTATGTATGTAGGATAGTGAATATAGGTGATCAATATTTCCTATATTTTAACAAGGATATAGATGTTGAACGGATAGTACAGTCAGCATCTGCAGGACATATTGCTGATAAGATTGACCTGTTATAATAATGTTTAAATTTTTATTACAGGGAAGATACCTATGGCAGAGGAGGCAGGAAAGGTAGAGATCACGGAATCAATAATATCTAAGACGCTGAGAATAATTAGAACACCAACATTTATAGCTGGTGTGGCGTTCATGCTACTTGGACTAGTATGCATGTTTGCGTTCCCAGCAATGTTTGGTCCTTTCGGTGTGCTACTTGGTATACTATGTATGACATTTCTAGAAGGTATTGCAATAGTGTTCTATGTGCTCACTGCTAAATATGTTGGCACGGTATTCAGGAGAAAGAGAACTTACAAGTATTGGGATAGTAGAGAATAATTATATAGTTCTAACCTAGGTCTATTTTTAAATCCATTCTTCTCAGATCTATCATGGACTGGGTTCTCAGACTATTAGAAGAATGTTACATATATAGGTACTCTACTATAGGTATAGTAGAGACAGGAGATCTGCGTCATAGTATTATTATACTCTTAAAGAAGTGTGTAAACATTAGAGATGCATTCAAGGATAGTGATGTTCCACTTCCTGAGAGAGTGATCTTCTACTCTGGTACGCAGCTATATGAGCCATATGTTGAGGAGGGGAGGATAAAGCTTAGAAAGATAAGTCTTGGGGAAGAGAACATATTTCAGAGTGGTGATGATAATATTGTTACACCATTACAGGCACTGTCATATTATAGGAAGCTTGTATATGAGGAAGGTAGGATACTTATGATATTTTCACTCTATGGCTTTCCTAGAGACAGCATAGTGACTCTCTATCCAATGATCTCTGAGATAATTGCTGACCCTAGCCTACAGTATCAGCGTTCTGGATCTATGCTCATATTTATTGTTGATGATAGGGAGAAGCTTGCTCCCTTCATTGGGAACAGTATCCATGTTCATGATGAGGTAAGTGATGATGAGATTAGAAGTATAGTTACTAGGTTTAGAGCGAAAATGTCTAAATATGGTTATAGTATAGATGTCTCTGATGATAAGATAATTGAATTGTTAAGAGGGTTAGAGTATAAAGATGTTGAGAACATTATTGCAAAGATTGGACAGAAAATGAAGAGTCTTAAACCTGAAGAAGCCAAAAAGCTCAATATTATCCATGAGATTATAAGTGAGCGTAATAGGATAATCATACAGCAGCTACCGTGTCTAGAACCTATCGAGCCGAAACATGGGTTTGAAGCAGTGGGAGGATATAGCGATGTTAAGGAGATTGTTCGGAGAACATTTATCAATATATGGAAGCATAGGGACCTGGCTAGAAGTCTAGGAGCAGAGCTTCCTAAAGGAATGCTCCTCTTCGGTATACGTGGCACGGGTAAGACATGGTTTGTAAAGTGTATGGCTAAGGAGCTTGATCTGCCAATGTATAGGTTCATTATAGAGAGCGTGAAGAGTAAATGGTATGGTGAGAGCGAGAGAGCTCTTAGACATGTTTTCAAGATGTTGAGGAAGATACAGCCAGTAATACTCTTCATAGATGAGATAGATAAACTGATGACAGAGAGAGGAGGACAGCAGGAGCATGAGGTTTCTAGAGCTCTGAAGAATATTATTCTAGAGGAGATGAGTGAGAAGGATGATATAATTCTTATATGTACAACAAACTTTCCTGAACAGCTTGACAAGGCTTTCCTACGTGCTGGACGTATCGATATTAAGCTACCATTCCTATTGCCAGATTATGATGCTAGGAGACAGATCCTTGAGATACATACGAGAGTAGTAAGAAAGGTTCCTCTTGACAGGGATGTAAACCTAGACGAGCTAGCTAGAAAGACCAGTGGATGGACTGGTGCAGAGATCGAGCAGCTTGTTAAGGAAGCTATAATATATGCGTTAGATGAGGCTGTTAGACGCGGTATAAAGAGGATGAAGGTAGGTATGAGACATTTCGAGGAGGCGTATAATAATATTGTTGTTGACCGTAAGACACGTGCAGCAGAGCTTGACAGGTTTGTAAACATTGCAAAATCATTGACAAGCCATAGAGAGGTGATCAGATATGTAGAGAAGCAGAAGAACATGGTTACAAGCGAGATATCTATAGTAGAGGACAAGACAATATTCCTATAACCTATCAATTATATACCCTATAAAACATATCAATCATGGATAAGAGAGATATAGTCCTAAATGATATATCTGAAAGACTTGTAAGCTATATTCTAGCTAACTGGAGAAGATATGCATATCTAGACAATTCTAACTGTATAAACATGCCGCTTACCAGGATAGCTAAAGAAGTTGTTAATGAGAGAGTTGACAGAGCAACACTTGGACAGGCATATTCAAAGGTGAGGGAAAGATTCAGGAAGATGGGTTATAGGGTAGTACTGAAGAGGAGGTGGGCTAAGAATGGTTCTACCTGGATAGAGATATGTAGGGACTAGCTTAGAACTGTCTTTCTTCTCCTGCTCATGAACTCTGCTCTTCTTCCAGGGTTCCAGTTGCTTATTGGTCTATAGTATCCGACTATTCTATCCCACTTCTCTATGTTTCTGCTACCACAGTTTGGACATTCATCATATATTCCTGTTAGTACTGTCCAACAGTTTCTACATATTGACTGTACTGGCTTATATGCTATATATGGTATGTACGTGCTTCTACATATTTCTGTGACTAGTTTAGCAACTTTCTCAGCTTCTAGATACATTGGTGCATGGATAAACATTACATAGCCACCATCGTAGAGCGGCTTGTTCATGAATCTGGGTCTGCATAGCTCGTTCTCTATCCATACCTTCTCCTCTAGTGGGTATATACTATAGTATGGTACTGTCTGTGAACTATAGTATAGTTCTATTCTACCTGTCTCTGGATCAACATCACGTGGAATAAACATAAGCATCTTAGGATGATATTCAGCGTCCATCATTGCAAGCTTGATAGAAGCCTCCTCAGCAGGTGCCTGCTCTAGATTATATAGTACCTGGTCAGCCTCGGCAAACTCTCTCAACCTCTTCTTAACATGTTCTAGAACCTTGACAGCATAGTAGACCATCTCCTTTTTAACGTTCCTATCAGGTATGTTCCATGCAGAGTAGAATGGTATGCTGTTGATCTCTGGCAGACCTGTCCTAGCTAGCTTCATTGTCTCAGAGTCATCATGATTTAGAAGATACATGATTGACATATACTCAGCTATTCCAATAGTAGCAACAGTGTTAAAATATGTTCTAAACGGGTTAGAGAGCCTATACGGATCATTTAACAGCCATGCAGTAGTCGGGTACAGACCCATCTTATAGAAGTCCAAGTATCTTCTTTTCAGATACATTAACGCGTTTCTACATGTCTCCAATATATCGTCTAGCATTGGAATTATCTTCTCGGGCTCTCCCCTAGATAGCCAGGCTAGTCTAGGCATGTTGATCCCTATATATCCTATAGATCCTGTAAGTATGACCCATCTCCCAGTCACTGGCACATGCTTCAATATTTCTTGTACATCTATCCTCAATCTACAGCAGAAACTTAGCGCCTCACCAGGCTCTGAAACGTTTGGATTCATGAAGTAGAATGTTCCTCTCCTAGCTATCAGCTCCCAGAACATTTCCCATAGATCATGCTCTCTCAGAATCTTGAGAAAGAAGTCTGTAAGATAGACCGAGGGTATTGGAAAGGTTAGCGGTCTTCCATGTGCGTCTCCTCTCATGAAGCTTCTAATAGTCTCTCCCATGTACTTCACTGCGTTATCTATCATTTCTATTCCTGTACCAATCTTCTTACCACATTTATATACTTCTAATTCTTTTAGAGGTTTCTCACCCATAGATATTCCATATATCTCGTTTATGAACATTGACTGGCTGACATATCTACTAGGCTTGTTAACATTATAATGGTAGAACTCTACCATCTGTCTCAGCTCTCTATCATCTGTTATGTATGGTGCTGCTGCAATATCAAGATAGTTTAATCCTACTGCTCCTGTACGTTCTTGTGTGAGGTATAGCGCTATATCTAATACATGGTTCATAAATACTGTACCATATTTAGCACATCTATATGTTAGGCATGTAGTCTCGATCAGTTCTCTCTTACCTATCTCAGTAGCGTTGAACCCTCCGCAGTATGGTTCCATCCATCCTCCTGAACGTATCTTAAAAGTATATAATGTTCCTGTTATCTCATATCTATACCATTTATCGTTTATTTTAGCTATTGTTGGAAGAATATGATTCTCCCATAGACACCTCTCCTCTAATCCTACTAGAATAGATACTGCTGTTGGCGGTATGTTCGCGTTCCTCTTTATAAGATACTCATCCATGTGTTTATAATAGGTTATGCGATATTAAAGCGGGATCTATGATGGTTAAGTGAGTAGTTTATATACCCTAACACTCATCTACGGTAACATGAGTTCGAAAGTTGTTGAGAAAGAGAAGAAGACACGGGCACGGGCTAGAATAAGGGTGAAGAAGAGTAATGATGTTATTGCTAAGATTCTGGATGTAGCCTTTCCTGTAGGTGATATCCAGCTTGACCATAGTATAGAGGTACGCTCAGTATATCATCTATATGAGATGATGAAGCGTGGAGTAATATACATTGATCCAGATCTCCAGCGTGGATACGTATGGGATGATGTTAAGGCTAGCCTCTTCATCGATAGTCTCTATCGTGGATATCCTGTCCATATGATACTCCTAGCCAGGCTAGGTAAAGATAGGTACACTGTGATAGATGGTGTACAGAGACTAGTAACTATTAGAAGGTTCTTCGATAACGAGCTCAGAATACTGAAAGTATCTGTAATCCATCCAGATATACGTGGAAGAAGCTTCTCATCGCTTAAACATGATATCCGTGAGAAGTTTGTTACCTCTATATCCATGCCCGTATGCTTTATAAATCTTGGCAATCTAGATGAGAAGGCTATATCTGTAATAACAGATATGCTGCGTAGAGTAAACATTAGTGAGCAGAAGATGACTACAATGCAGGTAATATTCTGTACATTTAAGACACCTAGTATACAGCTTATAAAGAGAATGTCAGAATATGAGAACTATAGAAAACTTCTAAAGTTCACTGAAAGTGAGATAAAGGCAATGTATGATAAGGTTCTTCTAATGAACCTTGCAATATCTGTACATAGTGGAAAGGTAGTATACTTACAGGGATACTGTTTCAGGTCAAGCATGCCATACTTCTCAAAGTTCATACTGGAGAACGATGAGAAGAAGCTTAGAGATGTTGAACAGTGGATAAAAGATATTATAGATACATGTATAGAGCTTGGACTAGAGAGGAAACATTTCACCACATCCTACTATGGTCTCTCACGTGCTATGAGAGAGGTAGTGTCGAAGTGGATCTTCACTGCTATAACGGTAGCATTGTTCAGACTGTTACGTGAACATGATAGGGAGGAGGTTATAAAGAGGAGGGAGGAGCTTGTTAGAGCTATCGAGGACTATTTCAGGAATATTGACAAGACATTATATGTACATGTTCTACGTGCATCATCTATAGATCATATAGCTAAGATAGTTGATGGTCTGTACATGAGGTTAGAATCTGTTTTCAAGTCATAATTATTAATCTCCTCTACATAGTAAAACTGTGTCTAATCTATATAGTTACATATTGAGAGAGTATTCTGGACATGGTAGAGACAGACCGCCTACACTACCATATGAGCCTAGGACTCCTCCAGGTTTTCTAGGACTGTATGGTCGTTATGCATATGTTCATGATATCTATCCAACTATCTATCAGATACTTGGTGTCAATATTCTCCATGATCATTATAGTGGCAGGAGAGTTCTTAGGTTCAGACTTGGGATAATAGAGGTATGGGCTTACCATCCTGAGACTAAGGATGCTATACCTCTCTCGGTTTTCGGTGTGCCTCTCAGCTACGTTCCACAGGTTATGAATAGGTTGAGAGAGGAGGGTTATAGGTTAATGACTATTGAGCAGGGTTTAGCATATTATACTGTTCCTGAGGAATATGTATACAATATTGAACATGTTACTGAGGGTATGAGTGATGTAGTTATAATAGATCCGCATGGTCTCATGTATAAGGCAGGGGCTGTACTGCCTCCTCATGAACAGCTTAACCGTCTAATGGAGACCGAGGAGGAGCTTCATAGGCTGCGTCTTCTCCTGACTAACCTATCTATACAGCATAGGAAGGTTCTAGGAGACTACTCTGTTCTTAGAGAGACTGTTGATAGAATGAGCAGTCTAGTAGAGACGCTCTATGCAGAGCTTAGAAACGCATTGTCTAGACTTTCAAGTCTTGAATCAGAGCTTCATAAGCTTGAGGAGGAGATTAGACTACGCTCACGTGAGGCGCTGCTCTACAGGACAATGTATAGCTATAAGGAGCTTGAGAGCATGAGTCTCACAGGTGAGATGTCTACATCATTGAAAGAGCTTAGAACAGAGATATCAACATTAATGGATATTGTACGAACATTGAGAGAAGATGTAGAGAGAATAAAGGGAGAGGTAGAGAGAACACTTACAACACCACCATCACCACATGTAGGACAGGGACAGGCAGGTACACAGGCTCCTGCCCCTGCCAGGGTCCCTGCTGCATCTCTCTTTTATAGATCTGGTAGATACTTTAATATTGATGCCAGGAGAGAAGAAGAGGAAGGAGGAAAGTGAGGGATATTCTGGTCCTGGTATAGACTTATCATATCAATATGCTAGTAGTCTAGTCCAGAGATGTCTCAGTCTTCTCTCAAGTCTGGAGACTGGCAAGGTCATAGATGTCTCTACTATACTAGGAGAAGTGCGTATACTCCTCTCTAGGCTTAGATCTTCACTATTTATCTCTGATGTATATATTGGTAAGATGAGTGATACGAGGTTTGAATATATTATGAAGAAGCTTGAAGACCTTAACAATAATATAAACATTGCACTGGAACACTTGGATAGAAAGGATATTCCATCACTTAGAGCAAAACTCTATGAGATAGATCGCGACTTATTACTATATTATCAAGCGCTCTCGCTTATAGGTAGACCAGCAGCGGCACGTAATGTAGACAGTGTGATTATAGGCATGGCAGAGCTCCCTGAGGAGACTGATAGAATGGTTCCAGAGTATGCTAAGCCTGTCCTAGCATATATACAGTCCAGGAAGAGGGTAACCATGAGAGAGCTTGTTAGAAGGTTTGGAAATGCTGTGATAGATATTTTAGAGGATCTTAAACGGCTAGGACTGATACGTTCTGGAGTAGATAAAAGGGGAGAGGTAATCTATCTCATACCCCAGTAAGCTCTTCCAAGCTTTCTTGCAAGAACCCTATTTATAGTCTCTGTCACTTTGTCTGGCATATTTATTGGGAGCTGTATCTCCTCTTCCATACTGTTCATAATACTGTTAAAAAGTTCCTCGACCTCGTTCCATACTCTATCAATCTTACGGTATATCCTGTCCATTATCCTGCTCATCTCCTCGAGCTGTATCTGCCTGAAAACCTCCTTCTTTATTTCCTCAACAAGCTCCCTCTTCTCCTCAGGGCTCAGCTTCTTCAGCTTCTCTAGAAGCTCCCTATCCGTCGAGACTACTGTTACACGTGTATTACCATTCTTCTCTACGATTTTTATTCCAAAAATGCTCGCATCCATATATGAAACATCTTTTAACAGGAATATAATTATTTCCACCAATGAGAACAGTAAGACTCATCTACCAGCACACTACCATGTGCCCTTTCTGTGAATCAGCGAGCTATCTAATAGACATGTTTAAACGAGCAGGAATAGAAGTAGTAGAGGACATTCTAGACGCAGGAACACGGAGACCAAGCATGAATATGGAAGTACTGAAAAGAAAGGGAATACCTGTAGGAGAAGGAACATGGGTACCATGCCTAATAGTAGAGTTCATAGAGAATGGAAAGACCGTGTATAGGCTAGTAATAAACATTGAAGAATATGTAGAATATGAAGGAAGGAAATATCCCTGCAGAATACCTTATACACATGCAGGAGCACTAGCAAGAGAGCTATTACAGACATATGGTAGAAACGCGATAGAGCTATTGGACAACATGTTTGGAGAAGACTGGAAGATAGGATTTCTCTGCTTGAGAAGATATGAGGAGATTTTTAGAAAGATTATGAAAATAGTTTACAGCTGGGTCAGAGCTAGGAGAAGTTAAACATTTTCCTGCTCTTTCTAGACATTATAGTACCTCTCTTAGCAACTATAGCTATAAGTATGAGCACTATAGCTACACCAAGTAGAATATATATGAACGGTATACCAAAGATGGCAACAGTCTTATAATTCACCTTAGCTGTTCCAGAACCATCAAATACTACTTCTCTACTAGATGAGATATACTTAACATCTCCACTTGTAGACACATTCTCAAGCTTATACATTCCAAACGGTGGAGAGTACGTAGCCTCTGGAAGCACCATACTTACAGGAGCATTGAAACATAGCTTCAGTGACTTATCTATTGTTAGACTGGTCTCAGTATTCTTGAGAAGCACGCCATGTATAGCTATGTTACTTGTAATGTTACCACAGTACGGTAGCTTAGATATATCTATTACAGTACTGTTAGCCTTAACCTCTACAACATAGAGTACACCGTTATATGTGAACGATATATTTACAGGATATGTAACAGGTATAGTCACGTTACCCTTCTCTATGCTTACAGTACCACACTTACCCTTCGCACAGTAGTGCGCAGTCACATTTAGTAGCTTTGTCCCATATTTAAATGTTGCTTTCGTACATGCAGCATAGGCTGGGACTGTTATAGCTATTACAGCTATTAGGGACAGTAGAATCAGCAGACTTCTCCTCATAGTTTCACCTCTCCTTACTTTCTTCTAAAACTTTATTATCTTCAAACCTCCAGTACCTCATATATTTAGAAGCCATTATAGACGACGACTTTGTAGCCGCACCATGTTCTGAGTGAGATGATGTTCCTGTCTTTGTTTTTCTATGCATGTGTATGTAATATAATTCAAGATTCTTCATCATTGCATAAATTATTGTAACAACCATGAATGCCACATCAGCTAGCAAAGCATAGTTCTGTGGGTAAGGTATCTTCCATGTAGTAAGTATCTGATAGAGCAGGTAGATACCGATAACAAGAAGTGCTCCACATATGATTACATCTCCTGCAAGGCTAGAAGGAGTAAAAGATATTGGTTTCTCTAGAGAACGCAGGTCATAATAGATGTCATACCCCACACGTACCAGACCACCAAAACATAGTATAAACAGTATTATCCACTTATAATCAAAAGCTGTCAACAGTTCAAACATTGATAGAGCCATACCATATATAGCTGCTAACAGTAGAGACACTAGTCCAAACATCTTCAACTCTACTGACATTATGCTCGACTTCTTTCCCATAGGTACCTTCATTGGCTATAAGATTTAAAAATTATTTGTATGGACTAGACATGTGAGCACTTTTCTGACATATGTAAAAGACTATCTTAACAAGCTTACTTTCAACCTAAAGAACATTCCTGGAAGCGAGATATTTAACGATTTCATAACATCATGCATAACAACAGACCAGCAGCTTACAACAGTACGTAGAAGCGAGATAAAACAGTTCTACCGTTGCATACGTAGGAACGTTGATCTAGGAAGCAGATTGTTCGATACTGCAGTATCATCATGCTTATCATCATGGTACAGGACACATGACTTCAACAAGTTCACAGCATGCGTACTTGACCGTGTTGGGAGGCACCCTATATCTAACATAGTTAAAATATGTGCAGAATCACTTCCAGAGGATGAGAAGCTTCCATACGCATTGACAATGTGTGTATATGGTGGTATAGAACTGTTTAACAGTGCAGTAAATAGACTATATAAGGACCTTAAGAAGATAGTCAAGTGACTGGTCCATTAACATGTTTAACAGGTATAGCAATCCTATAACCATGAACGATAATATATACTCTCCTACACTGTTTAACAATTAGATCACAATAATGGATATTATATCCATTTAATGATATGTTAGTAACAGTGTTATCGCATCCAATTCCAGATATGTTCAACATATTGTTTGAATGAATAATAATGCATATATATGTACTATTCTCTAATGCTACTGCGTATGTTATTCCTACAACTCTCGGGTTCATATATCTTACAGGTGGAGGGGCAACATAGGTGAATGCGCATATTAGTACATAGATGGTGAAGAGTGCAATAACAAATATGAATAGTATAGTAAGATCCTTCCAGAGATCCATGATCTCTTCTTCATATTAGGTATATTAGAGACGGAGCGTCCAGTACCTATTAGATCTTACCGTGATATTGCTTCTCCTTAATTTCTCTACTATTAGCGCAATAATATTGTTGATCATATGCATTGCTACAGGTACAATATATGACAATACTATGGATATCTTAAACAGTAATATACATGGTATGGAATAGATGAATGCAGATATAATATAGTGACCAAAGACTAGAGCCATTGGCTCGTTACTATATAATGATTTTATTGTACCATAGTGAGCAATTACCCACATAATATTCATAAGAATGAGAGGAATAATACATCCAGTAATATAGTAGATTACTGTTGGCAGATATCTGAAAATGAATTCCTCTACTATAGGAGCACCAAGAGCAACATAGATGATCTCACTCCAAGTATCTAACACTGCTGGTAGAGTCGACTTTGTGGTAGGGTTGAGAATGCGTAGATACGCGCACTCAGAGATAATATATACCCTGCTTGAGAAGACTGCTGTAATCATAGAGATAGCATATAGTACTATTATTAAGACTAGGAGCATCATCTTACCCACCTCTCTTTTCTTTTTCCTTTTCACTCTCACTTTTAATATCAGGCTCGACCTCTATACCCATCATCTCTCTCAGCGCCTCCGCAACATATGGAGTGATAAGCTCTCTACTGCTCAACACGATCGTGCTAGGACCAGAACCAGTAGAACCTTCAGATTTTTCCTGTCCTGCTAGTTCAGGTACCAGATTTCTAGGAGGTATCAGGAGAGGAATATCAACATAGAGCGAGGGATCGATAATAGCAAGCTTCTGAGGATCGATCCTAATAGTAGCATACCTACAGTCATATACTATAGGACGAAGCTGAACAACAGACTGTCTCTGTATCTGCTCCTCCTCTCTTCTCCTCTTAAAAGAGAGCTCTACAATCTTCTCTATTAGCCTGCTAATAGCCTCTACAAATATTAGAAAGCTCATGTTTTAACAATCTCAAAAATCTTTTTAAGACACTCAAGAACCATTCTTCCACGATCGGTCAAGCGTAGAATCCTCCTATGATTATATGCTAGTTCCTCTGCCAGACCAGCCTCTCTCAATATCTTCTTTATCCTCCTCATGCTACGTGTATCCAGTCTACATTCATATGCCAGCTCAGTCACAGTCTTCTCCTCTCTCTCAAGCTCCTCTAACACGCATAGAAGCATCTCATGTATGCACCGTCTCACATGTGATCTACTTTTCCTATTCTTCTAAACACGTCTCTTACATTACCATACTCATCAACAAACAGTATAGTATAACCATGATACTTATTAACAATATACTTAGCAACATCATCACAACTATTACCAACAGCAACAATCCTAGAACCATAAACATATAGAAACATTGTACACACAGGCTCATACAGTGTAGAACGAGAGGAACAGTATACTGGTCTGAAAAACACCATCTTAACAATTCTTATATCACAATCATCAGAACATTCCAACATGGTTTTAACACGTATACTAACATTCCTACACTTACACCCATACTCATAGATACTAACAATGAAATTATACTCTCGAGGAAGCTCTACCAGAGACATGGAGATAGAATAGAGTAGAGAAATTTAAAGGAGACAGATAAAATAACTAATATACAAGACAGACCTTAAATACTCTACTAATAAAATTATTATAATATTCTAGAAAAGAAATATCAAAACATGAACGTTTTATAATATTTAAAACATTTAGAACAGCATTACTATTAAGACCGTTCGATCTTATAATCCTAATAATCTTATCAATATTTACATGGTTTTTAAAGTCCTCTGTAAACATGATAATTAGCCTATCTCTTTCCTGTATTATCTCCAGCTCAGTACTTATCTTCCTCTCATATTCTTCTTTCACTATCTTTCCATTCTCAATAACTAGTTTATAGATCTTCATCTCTTCCAGTCTAATAGTGCAAGTGCTATTCCTGTTATTGCGGATATTATTATGAGATAGGCTATGTTTCCTGTAAGTGCAGATACAGCTACTGCCGCTGTCACTCCTCCTGCTAGTGTTCCTATCTTTATCTTTATTCTGCTTCTCATGATTGATATAATGTATAGTTGATTAATAGTTGGACCGTAATGAAAGATAAAAAAGATCTAGAGGAATCTACTATCTATGAGTGAGGAAGAGAAGATTGGTCCTAGGATTGGTCCTAGACTGCTTATATATCTTGTGGCTGTTATAGTGCTGATAATAATAGCGTATAAGTATGGTTATCTATGGGTATTAGAGGGGTATGGTGCTGGTTGGGTAACAATAGCTCTCTGTGTTGTAGGTATAGTAGCATTATTATCTACCTATATTTTTATAAACATTAAGACGCATGGCGAGCTGGCAACAGTTGCAAAGTATAGAAAGTATTGGTCATATAGAGAGGATAGTGAGAAGAGAAAGAGGAGAAGATAGTTCGGATATATATCTCGTCATGTATTTACTATTATGGATAAGAGAGTAAAAATACTTGTATCAGTACTTGACCTATTATATTCACTATTCATTATATATGTTCTATATCTTACTAGTCTATACGCTATAAATCATGTAACGCTTACAAGACTAATAAAGTATTTTATCATTTATACAGTACTAACATTAGTATTTGGATGGAGAACAGGAACGGTTTTTAGTAGCATGTTATCTATATTTGGTGTATATTATATGACTAAACTGTTAAACTATGTTGCAGGATATTATAGTGTTATTGGTTCAGTAATATTTTTCTCTCTAATAGTCATATATTTCTCAGTAAAGTATAGAAATGAGATTCTCAATGGAAAGTCGCTGGTTGTTAGAGGAGTCCTATTAATATTGTATGCAGTTATTGTTGAAGGTTTGCTTTATAGATCTCCTATAGGTCTCTCATTATTTATCGGGATAGGCGTGTTCATGATCTTTCTCCGTCTCTTCATGGAGATAGACCAGCTTTAAAACCTAGATCATCATATATATCTAATGTTTATTGATTTAACAGGTATCGAGCTCAAGATTCCAGTCTTTGCCAGCTCTCTTCCATGCTCTGTCTATTATCCCTATGTTCTCACTCATGTTAACTCTATTGATCGTGAATATAGGTACATGATTAAGGCTAGGCTGATCATATTAGATATTAATGTTCATAGATTCACAAGAATAGGAGACTATCCTATAAGAGAGCTAGCACGGTACTACTATACTGCTAGAAGCCTTGCTAGAAGACTGGGGGAGAGGCTGATTATCGTGCTTCCTGATCTTCCATGGGATGACTATTTTAGAGGAACTAGATACATAGATAATATACGTAGAACATATACATACCATTACGCATTGATTAGCAGAATAGTTGAAATATGTAGGAAATACGGTTCAAAGATGATGCCAGTAATACAGCATAGACATAGTCTAGATACGGTAACAAGATCATCACTCTATGTCCTGGACATAGCTGAGAGATATAGAGACTATATATATGGTATAGGAATAGGAAGCCTCTGCGTATCTAGAAGCATTAGAAAGATAGTCAACATAGTTAACACTGTTAGATGGGTACTAGGATATGACTATAGACTACATCTCTTCGGAGTATCTATACGCGTGCTCGACCATGTTAAAGACAGGATAAGTATAGATAGTACAGGCTGGACAAGACCAGTAGATGAAGCAACATGGAGAACAGTAGAAGGAAAGAGAAGATCGTGCACAAGCGAGAGAGCGAGAACAGTATATTTCCTACTATGGATAAGAAAGATACTTGAGAAGCTTGGACAGGATGTAGATATTGTCGATAAATATATTAATATGATAATAAAAAGATTTTAAAATTATAGAAAATAAAAGTTAGAGAGAAGAGCCTAAATTATTAATTCTCTAATCTTTTTAACAGATTCCTCAGCTATTTTTCTTAACTCTTCTTCACTTATGTCTTCAATCATGCTTAATATTTCTATTATTTTTCTGATTATTCTATCCTTCTTATAGTATAGGATATCATATAATAGGTCCATATTTTTAGTATTGATAATTTTTTCAAATACTCTCTGAGGCAATGGTATTGATATTATTGTATACTTTTCCTCATATGTATGTATGTGATCTATAGGTGACTGATATGATAATGGTTTGAAATAGGTTCCATATATAATATCTTTTCTCAGACCTGATGCATGTGTGTTCTCTATCATGATCTCTGCTTTAAACGGTCTCTTAGAATAATAGCAAATTATCCAGCTACTGTATCTCCATTTTTCGTCAATCATCATATATGGTTTTGTTCTATGGTCTTGATCTTCATCATGTTCCTCAGAAACTTTAATGCTGTTAGGTATAGTTTCATGTCTTGTAAATATGTCCCATGCTTTTATTTTCGCTCTTCTGTTATCTTCAGAATGTGAGTAGTATACAAGTGTTCTTGTATCATATTCATCATATTCATACTCTCTTTCTACTTCCCATATTTCATAGTCTTTTTCCTTAATAAATACTGTCCATATTATAGTCATAGCATATATGTGCTTTATCTTACATATATTTTCTATATCGTTTATAGTTTTTTAATATGGTACTGTTTATTAGTTTTCTCATGGTTCTCTATGTTATGGATGTTGGAGATGTTCTAGATATTGTTGAGAGGACTAGTATGGAGCTGTTTATGAGGAAGCTTACTGAACGGTTGTCTAAAATGTGTAGGAGTGTTAGTATTGTTGGTACAGAAGTTATAGGTGATGACTGTATAACCTGTAGTGACCTGCGTAGGCTTGGGGGCGAGTCGTTTAAGGCTGATGCAATGTTTGTAGAGGAGGATTATTATCCAGATATTGTTAATATTCGTACAAGATTTATAGGGAAGATAAAAGTTGAAAAGGGAGAGAACATGTTTATGATAGGTATAGAGTTTCCAGGTGAGAGGATATGAACTGTAATGTTCTTAGGACTCTTGCTGAGAAGCTGAGTGGAAAATTTTTCGAGAATGAGAGTGCATGTGTTGTATATTTTGACCGTCCTGTGAGGGCTAGGGCTGTTGTTGATTTTGATAGTGTTTCATATAGGGTTAATAATATTTTTCTTGAAGATGTTGATAATGTTTCTATTAATTCTGATATAATGTACATGTTTATGACTGATGTGGAGGCTAAGGAATATGGTATAGCTGTTACTAGTGATAGAGTAGATATATATAGGGTCAGCGGTAATGTTCGTAGGATCGTAATTGATAAGAGGATTGGAAAGATGTATATGTTATGAGGCTTGAAGAGCTCTGTAACATGTTTGGTGGAGAGTATAGGGATGGGATGTGTATTATTAAGAATTTTGTAACATCTGAAAAATATCTGGATGCTACTGATAGTATTACTCTGAGGAATAGTGATATTCTAATAATTAGGAAGCCGTTTGGTGAGATAGTTAGTTCTGATAAGCCTATTATAGTTGCATTCAGCGATAAGTTGAATGTTTCTGAATATGGTCCATACTATATCTATGATATGGTTATTGGAGAGTCTGGAAACTATCTCATTATTCTGCTTCCCGAGAAGGTGCGTAAGGTGGTGAGATGAGTCTTGGAGGGATCCTATCTAGGTTGGAAATGTTTGACAGGTTCTGCCGTTCTGTTAATGGTGTTCCAGAGTATAGGGTGGAGATATCTATGAGTAGTAGCAGTATTGAGTTCAGTACAGGTAGGCTGGATGAGGTTGAGAGCAGGATTAGTCGTCTTCATCTTGAGAATGCTAGGAGATTTAACATGTATATAACTGCGTCATGTATAGTGTCGGGGATAGTTCCGACAGCTGAGATAAGTTCAAGATTTGACGCTCCTGTTGATGGTGTTGGCAGGTTAGCGATCTATTATAACAGGAAGAGGTATGATTATGGTGTTGGTAAGCTGAGATGTATGTATGGTATATATAAATTTAATGATAGGAGTTATGATAATGAGAGCTGTAGTCTAAGTATAATAGAGGGTGAGTAGTTATGAACAGTGAGAAGATTAGGAAAACAGTTGAGGAAGCGTTTGAGAAGGGTCATAGTAGGCTTGTTCTTCGTGAGGAGAAGATTGTTATTAGTCTTGAACCTTCCCTAGTTGAGAGGCTTAGGAGATACTGTAATGGTTTTTCATGGATGACATGTGATCATGGTTATACATGTATTAGTAATGATCGTACATATATGTTCTATATTGGTGACATATCTAAATGTACATATACTGAGAAGCCAGCAAGCGAGAAGATAGAGATAGCGTGTAGAGACGTGTTGAAGTGCTGGTTTATTAATAATCCATATAGGATGGAGTTCTCTGCCGAGGTTGACCATACATGTGAGCCCTATCTTCTATCATTGTCTAGTACTGTTGCTGAGATGAGGCTTGGTAGAGATGCTGTTAATGCTATTAGGGAGGCTGCTGAGCTTGGTGCTCATGGTAATGCTATATGTATCTGCTCTAGTGGGAGGATAAGGATAGTTACTGATCGTCTAGAGCTTGAGACTAATGTTAACGATGTTGAGAGTGTTAATCTTGGTAATATATGTACATGTTATGATCCTTCTATTCTTAGAAATGTAATGAAGATCGATCCTATAAGTGGCAGAGTAATGTTTAGGAGGAGGAGAGATATTGAGGAGAGAATGGGTGCTCTAGATCTTCATGGTAGGTCAGGTATAAATGCTCTGGTAGCACCTAAGGTTTTATGAGTAGTAGAGGCTACTGTACATATATGGGAAGAGTATACAGTTACACTATTGAGAACAGTGTGATGAAGCTGAGAAAGCTACCATATAGTGAACTTGAGAAGTTGAATATTGATGAGAACAGTCTTCCTAACTGTCTCAATATTTTTATAGGTAGGACAGAGGAAGAGCTTGGATATGATACTGTACATATTGATGTTCCTGTGAGGGATATTGAGAAGCTTTTCATAGATGGTGACAGGATAGAGATAGTTACTAGAAGTGGAAGAACATGGAAGGGTAGTCTACTAGGAGAGAAGCTGGAAGGTGCATGTCTCTTTAATATTCCTCCTATCCGTACGAGAATATCTAGCGGAGAGATATATGCATTGGAGAACAGTTGTCTGCTAGTTCTCTCTCACTGGTATGGCTCATCTATACAGAACCTGGTCTTCATTAAAGGTAGAAGAGTATGAGTACACGTTCCGCCGTAGCGTATATACGTGTAAGCACTGTTGAACAGGATGAGGAGACTCAGATACGTGAAATATCTGACTGGGCTGAGAGGAGAGGGATCAATATTGTTAGATGGTATATAGATAAGATTAGTGGTGCTTTAAACATGGAGAAGCGTCCAATGCTGAGAAGATTAATAAATGATGTTCCTCTGATGAATCCTAGACCAGTCTTCTTCCTGACCTATGATATTTCTAGACTTGCGAGAAGCATTGAAGAGTTCTTCAAGATATTACATATTATTGAGAATGAGCTTAATCTAGTTTTCATACCTGTTAAAGATCTCTCAATGTTTAACATATCTCCAGAACTTAGACCAGTAATGCGTGCACTCTTGGCAACATTTGCAGCACTTGAACGTGAGCTCATTAGGAGGAGAGTACATGATAGCATGGTTAGAGCTAGAAGAGATGGAAAGATAGTAAACATTGTTGAGCGGTTAGAGAGGGAGAATCCTAGCATGCTAATTGAGTTATGTAGAGACTATAGTACAGGAACACCATTAAGAACTATTGCTAGGAGAAGAGGATTATCATATTATGCAGTATGGAGAATAGTTAACACATACTGTAGAAAGAACATGAACACGAGAACATGTACCAGATGCGGTCATAGGATGGTACTGGAGGATAGGTCAATCATAGATATGGGAGATAGAGTAAGAATACGTGAAGTATATTACTGTAGAAACTGTGGTAACAGGATAGAGATAGAAGTATAGTTCATGATATGAGGCGCATGTATCAGCTTGCTATATGCCGCTGCCTCATGTATCGGCAGCTCTACTTTATATATCTCAGCTTTTAACTATTTATCTATTATAGAGAAGTACTAACATCATGAACAGCCAGATAGTTAAAATATTTGAAAAACTTGTAACATGTATATACTCTAGAGATTATGAAAATATTAGAGAGATAGTTATAAAATATGGAGATGTTGATCCTGAGAAAATTAGTAATATAAGATCATGTTATAGGTTGCTTAGTATTGCTCAGATAGATGCTAAGAAGTATAATATTGATAATAGATATATAATGTATAGCCTAGACTATTCAAAGTTCTGTAATACCTGGGGGCTACTGCAGAGATGGTCCAGGGGTACATACGCGATCATTGATAAATCAGGTGGAGGTGTAGAGGTCTTCTTTAGTTTTGACAAGTTCTTTAACCTGGATGAGAACGAGGAGTGGAGTAGGAGGAGACTGGAGAAGCTTAGGCTTGTGGAGGTCTCTAGGAAGTGTGATGGTACGCTAATAATAGCATTCTACAGTGACATGCTGGGAAGATGGGTATTAGCTACTCGTAGGATACCGCATTTTTATGATCCTAGGACTTTTCAGAATGCTCCTATTGACCTGATAGTTCATCCACAGATTAGTCATGCATTAGAGATAGAGCCGAGACTGCACCCGAGAGCTCTCTCGAGAATATTAGCAGGACTGGAAGATCATGTCCACATGTTTGAGGCTGTCGATCCTATACGCTATATGGATGAGACATATAACCTAGGTTCCAACATGGCACCGAGATTAGAGAAGGAGAGATATGTTGCATATATTACGGCGAGGAGACTAGACGACCTATATCTGCTACGTTACATAGAAGCACATGACATGGTACAAGAGTTTAGGAAGGTTGAGCATGTAGATGCTAGAGATCTAGACACGGTCATGGAACTAGTAAAGAGAGGAGTCCTAGGAGAAGGTGCGGTACTTAGATTCGAGGGAGATGAAGTATCTTACCGTCTTGTTAAGGTTAAGAACGTGCTAGTGTTCAGACTGAACCCACAGACAATAACGTACGCGATAATCTATGGGATGATTGATGACCTGATACCTGAGATATCGAGAGATCAGAAACTGCTCGAATACGCGCAAGAAATGAGGGAGCTAGTACCAAGACTGATGAAGTTTCTTAAGAAGTTCAGTCTAAACGTTCAGGAACTATTGAAGGTCCATGATATTGAGAAGGTTAGGAACATGTTGAAGAGCATGAAGATTGGAATACTGATTGAACCACTAATAGAATATTTGAATAGTAAAATAACGCTTGAACAGTTAACATATAGAATAATAAGACAGTTAGGATTCAATACAGGAAGCATTAGAAGATTAGTAGAGAGATTAGACAACTTTTTTTAAGACCAACCATATTAGACATATATAACATGTAGAAACGTGATATATCATGAAACATGTTGGAATACTCGTACATTATTTATCTTCTATAGAAGAGATAAGAGTAGAAAGAGTAGGAAGCTTAAAGAAATGTATAGAAGCTGAGCTAGAGGAAATTGAAAAATGTGTTGAAGAACATGGAACTGCAACTGAAATTGAGACTATTGATGGAATGGTTGTTCCTGGCATTAAATGTACAATATTTATAGCTGATAAGCCTGTAATAATACAGGTGAAGATAAGAACTAAAATAGGTGAATTATATGAATATGTTAAGACTATTCCATTAGAAGAGCAATATATTAATATATTAATTAGAGAATATAGAGACAATATCCTGAAAGGATTTAAACATATTGTAAACATGATAGGAGTAAGAAAATATTATGAAAGATTAAGAGAAAATGGATTAATAGATGAGGATAAGTGGAAGAAACTTGAAGAAATTATGGAAGATATTGAGAAGTATACTAGGGGAGAGCTAGATGATAAGGAGTTTGCTGATATCTTTCAGATGGTTTTCCCATTAATGTAGCAGATCTATTTTTCAGCTTTATATTCTGTTTCATATTATATGTTTTATATCTCCTAGTGTTCTTTTACATATGTCTCATATCTCTAATATCTATGGTGTAGAGTGTGGGTGTGATGGTGATTTTATTGGTGATCTAAATTATATGATAGTTCGCTATGGTAGGTATGGTTTCTCTGTTTATCATATTTTTACCACATGTCTAATAAATAATGTCTTAAGGTTGGAAGGATCCTCCATAACTGATCTTGTTATCGGTAATGAATGTGTATTGGTTTCATTTAATGTTGATTCTAGGGATGTTACTATCGAGGCTTGTTTTACTGAGGGTCATGTTAAGGATAATATTGATAAGTATGGTATAGTTATGAGGTTTATAGTACATGTAAGTGATGAGACATGGATAAGCCAGATCTTTATAGGTCTGAAACTTCCCATAGAACTTATAGGTTTTGAAGAAGTGGATGAGCCTAGACTCACATTTGACTGCTATGTTGCTTCTGGAGTACTATGGAACCTGATGAATAGTCTAGCTAGAAAGCTGATCTATAGTGCATTAATGGGTAGAGAACCAACATGTATTGACCTCATATGGCTCATACATAGGAAGACCATGAGATTGCTAGAGGAGAAGCTATATGAGAGATCTAGCATCAATCCAATATTTGACTACCCTATCCTGAGAAGGATCTGTAGAGCGCTGAGACATGTAGTACCTATGGATCCAGTACTTGAACTATTGTCTCAGACATGTGAGAGGCTTCTCAAATTAGTAAGAGAGCTAGAGTACGTGAACATTCTAGACATAGTTAATGGCAGAATAATGCTTAATCTGAAGAGACTCTTCAAGAAATTGAAAATATATAAGAGATATCTAGGACTCAGCTATAGAGACAAGATCAGGTTCATGAACAAGCTTAGACAAGAAATACTTAACCTAAACATGGATGACCCATGGATAACATATCTCAAAACAATATTCAGAAACATAGAGATAAACAGAGAAACAGTAACCTATAGATATAAGAAATATGTGAAGATAGGAGAAGAACTAATAGAGAAGACAGAGAAAGCAAAAGCAGCACTAGAAGACTTAGAGCCAATAGACTAATTATACATTATTCAACTATTATAATCATTATTAAATTTCTATTATTCTCAACGTTATGTATCGGTTTTTACTGTATTGTTCTGTATTTTGTTTCTTGTTTTCGTGTTTTTGTCTTCATTGTTTTGGTTGAGGGGACCCCCACTCAAAAGATCGTGAACACATGTTCAATTCCTCGTAAAACAGAACCTTCAAGAAAGATTCAGAAAAAGTTCAAAAACATTTACAGAATTTAAAATTATTCTTAAAGTAATCTAGGTATTCTATGAGAAATATTTTCCTCATGGTAATCAATTACTTTTCTAGATGTACTTTTTCTCTCAGTTATCTTGTTGCTTAGCTTCGCATGTTCTAGCTAGCTTATTAACTATCTTTCTCATTCTATCCACAGTATAGATCTCATAACGGTCTCCTGCCTTTACCTCGCTTAGAGCTACACCCATGTTTACCATATTTGTTAGAAAGTGTCTTAACCTGTCTGCTCTTCTTATTGCTTTCCTAATTATCTCATCTTCTCTATATGTTGTCAATATTAGATAGTGCTGTTTAAATATGTTTAATCTCTTTATGCTTTTCTAATACTATCTCTCTATTGTAGATTTATAAGTGCATGTCTTTTATATATGTTTAAAAGTTTTTCTATTCATACCTATTTTTCCTAGGACCATTCCTAATGCTAGTACTAGCATTATTATGAAGAGTATTGATCCGAAGATCATGAGTATTATGCCTATAGGTGTTAATGGACCGCTGATGTAGAATGTGAAGATGAATCCTACTACTAACATTATTATTGAGATGAGTAGACAGTCCATCCATGTTTTTACTAGTCCCATAATACTATTATATGAGTAGTATCTTAAGGTTCTATGTTTCTACACCTATATGAGCATATTTCTATTCTTTTCCCACCGCTCTTCTTCAGGCTTCTGATGGTGAAGCCATAGCTTTTTAATATGTTCATTACTTCTTCATATATTGCAGATAGTTCACCGTTTCTAATCTCTAGGTCTCTAAAATATTTATCTAGAATCTTTCTCAGATTAACTACAGCGCACTGTGGATTGTCTAGGTATGCATATTTTTTCCAGTTTGAAAGTATCTGGCTAACAAGTTTATAGCTTATTGATACTATCTCACCATATGTATACATATATAGGATAGATGTAGAAAATATTTAAGAGATAAGGGAGTGGGGAAAAAGATTATACTATTACCTCCTTTGCAAGCTTCTCTTTTGCCTGTTCAACTATCTCTGGATGGTTCTCCTTGAAGTGCTTGTAAATGTTGTTCAGTGTCTTCAATGCGTTCTCTCCCTCCTCTATCTCTTCTCCACATAGTTTGCATCTCATTCCTTCTAGGTACTCTTCTTTCAGGATTTTTGCTACTTTTGACCAGGTTATTCTGCCTGGCATCATGTATAGGCTAGGTTTATGGTATATAACTATGAGCTTGTTTTAACATGTTTGAAATTTTTCTCTTTTCAGAAACCTGGAGCTGTTTCCTGTAATCCTGTTTCCAGGTTCTCGGACTCTTCTCTCTTCTCTGGTATTCTGAACATTGGTCTGATCGCTATTGAGGCTTTTCTAAGCTCTATAGTGTTTGGTGGCTCTGGTATCTCTGTTCCATCTATGTTTTTCAATCTCCATGCTGTATCTATAATATTTAGAACCTTCTCAACAAATGGATCATGCTCTGATAGGACTAGCATCCCCATGTCCTGTCCATCCATCTTCCAGTCGCATACTGTCTCTATTCTTCCCATATTGTTTACAAATATACATGATAGATCGTGGATATGTTTGTTAGATTCTGCTACAGCTCTAAAACCTGACACATATAGCGTGAGTCCACTACGGCTCTCCGATGTCCTAGCCTCTACACGTGTTATCGTTGAGCTGTATAGGCTCTCCAGCTCTCTAGCTCTGAGACTCATATGATCTATCTTCTAGATATCTTAATATGTTATTCCTGTCCTATTCTGAAGCTCACCTTCACGTTTCTATAACCTAGAGGTCTATACTCTACGATCCTCAACCTGTACCTATCTGGCAGCCTGTG
Source organism: Thermoproteota archaeon (assembly GCA_013153895.1). Classification (GTDB taxonomy): domain Archaea; phylum Thermoproteota; class Thermoprotei; order Thermoproteales; family Thermocladiaceae; genus JAADER01. The sequence goes on from JAADDN010000168.1 coordinate 88,094, forward strand.
CTCTATCTCTCTCATCAGCATATGCCACTTCCTGTTTCCTGTTACCATGCTGATAAGTATCTTCCCGTTCTCTATCCTGTAACTGATGTTAACTACATGCTTCTTCAAGTACTCTACTAGTCTCTGTGCTAGGTACTCTTCTGATAGTTCTAGAATGTTTCCAACTATTTTAAACATGTTTCTACATGTATGTTCATAATTTCTCAATGTATCATAGAGAGATATATATGTTGGAAAGAGACTGTTTACATACCTATGAAGCTCTATGATATCTATACTCATTGCTCTTCTACATCTAACAGTCATATACATATCTACTAGATAGTCTACTAGTGGCATCGTATTTTCATGCCGTATGCCGATCCATGCATGTTCTGATACTGGTCTTGGAAGCTTTCTACCATATGTTAACACTATCTGATTATCAATGTATAGCACCTCACTATAATCATCTAATGCTGCTGCATGTATATTATCTCCCACTATAGCTACTGTATGATGTGTAGACAAGTTTCTTCCAAGAATAATAAGTTTAATATCGCTAGCTTCAAGCTTCTCCAAGAGCTCACTGATGGTTCTACTGCTCATATATCTGAGAGAGAGGTTTCCATGTTCCTGCCATGTCCATCTACTAGGCATTCTATATTTTATGATGCATGGTGATCTATATGGTACATCGTCTTCATATGACAGAAACATTCCACACAGACCAATCCTGGGTAAATATGCTAGCACTCTCATATCTGACAGATATAGCAGCCTGTTTAAAAGCAGGAGAACATAGACATATTATGAGGACATTTACTAGAGGAGAAATTGTTCAGATCATTAGAGAGATAATCTATCAAGAATATTTCTCAACCGTTCACGAACTCTGCTCTTCACGCCCCTCTTCACAGACCTCTCACAGGGAGCCTTCTCCTCTCTCGGAGTAGGTCCTATTCCAAGAATCTTCTTTATCTTCTCTACAAGCATAGGTGTCCTCTTCTCTGCTATGTTTACAAGCTCTCTGATCCTGTTCTCAGCCTCATGGCTGATCTTTACATGGCTTTCAAGTCCTCCTGGTCCTATTACTGCTCTATACTCTACTACTCCTCTGAGTGCTAGGTCAAGTATCGTGTACTCTATGCTCCATCTGTCTCCGCAGTCGAATGCTTGACCTATTGTGAAGTCTCTACATAGTTCTACTATCTTGTCTACTAGCCTGTTCTTCTCTACTGTGCCTAGATAGTAGAGTGCTAGAAGTATCAGGATCTTGCGTGGAAGCTTTCTCATAATGTTCATATTTTCTTTAACATTCATCTATCTATATGTGGAGTATTCCGTTACTAAACCTTTCACCTATCATGATAGGTATAGTACTGTTCATACTTATACTACTAGTAGCAACAAGAGTAGGAAGAGAGCTTGTTGAAGCTGTTGCGATTCTCGGTATAGTACTGTTCATAATCTATCTAATATATATACTACTGGTTAAGCTTGGTTTCCTATGAACCACCATATGGTAGCTATGACCAATGCTGATGCTATGAGCCATATACCTATCCATAGACATGCCCTGCCTATCCTGGGAAGAGGAGAGAAGAGAAGCATTATCATTCCTATGAACGTCATGATGAAGATCATGAATGGGACTATCATCACTATAGTTAGAACATCTTCAGAATATAAACATAGGATAGAGAGCTAAATATGGAACCGCTGGACAAGCTGTTAAACATCTTGAAGAGACGTGTAGGAGAGTATCCACGATACGTATTCACTAGTGGACATGCACCGAAGGGGAGGAGTCTAGAAGAGGCTATTAACCATGTTCTCTCTGATATACGTCGTGTATATGGGTTCACATGTGATGCGTCTCCACTAGATGCTGTCTCAGTAGCTGCAGGGTATAAGATCTATGTATATGATCTTGATGGGTGTAGAAACATGTTAACATGTTACCATATTGATGGTGTAGGAAACATTAGACTGCGAGCATGTTATCATCCTCTCATTATACTGGACTGCGATATCTGTGAACGGGTCTACATGATAGTAGAGTATGAGGATAGGAGCAGGATACCATATATAATGGATCAGATATGGAACATTCTTAACAGTATAGTAGAGACATGGAAAGAAGATAATAACCGTCTAATATTCAGACTCAGAAGAAGACCACCGCTCTTCACAGTGTGTAGACTCATAGAGAAGTTGCGGGGATTGGGAAGCAGGGTTAGAATAGTTGAGGCACGAGAGGAGGTCTATCCACTTTAATACCTGTTCCTATAAGAGAGAACATGAAGCCCTGGTTCATGAGCCAGTGGGTAGACAGGTTAAGAGACCTCACACCTACAGCAGTTTCAGTACGGTTCGATGATGAGGAGGCTGTAAGAATAGAACGTACTATTAGAAACCTAGTTACTCATCTTCCAGGTCACCTCTTCTCAGAGGTTGATTATCTTATCATAGATAGGGAACTAATTACTAAGATTATCGAGAAGTACAGTCTCAAACCAATAATAGAGAAGTGTAG
>JAADDN010000081.1 GCA_013153895.1 Thermoproteota archaeon
ACATATAATCCACGCAAGAAGTATTGGGCTACTAACTACGTATTTTATGTGCCAGAATACAACAGGTATCTCATAATATCAACATAGCATTAAGGTGTGAAAAGAAAGAAAAGCCGACTCGTATTATTCTTCTACAATATATACCTTTGTTCTGCCTACACGGTATTCACGGTACTTTTTTGTTTCTACGTTAGCTGGGGTAGATAGTGCTGGATGTATAGCTGGGAATACGAGTTTTACACTCATTCTACTCACCATTATTTATCTATGTTGTTTTACACTAATATAGATAGAGGCTACAGAAAAGCACAAACTAAGTCAGAAATATCTGAAAATTACAAGAGGGTAATACCCTACAGATATTGTCAATGGCTATAAACACATTATAGCTTGTATGAAGAATACTCGGTGAAAAATGAATATTATTAGCTGTTCTAGTTAATAATAAATAGTGATACCTATGGTAGCTGAACATAAATACAGAGTCCTATTTATAACTACGTTGAAGAGATACCGTGCAGAGCTTCTGATAAACCTATTTGTATTTATAGTTTCACTAGGCATTTTCTTCTTTCTGAGAAGCAAAGGCTTATTACCAATAACAGATGCAACATACTATCTATTATTATTTGGAATAGGATTTATGCTCCACATAGAAAGATTCCCCATACCTCCAACACTATACTATAAGAAGAAAACAGCAGTAGCAATAGACCTAGCCGTCAGCATAATATATACTATATCCTTGTTCGAAATAGCGGACTACATCTACTATCCGTTCTACGCATACATATACACTCACTCACTAACATTACTCATACAGTATCTTCTAAGACTACTATCTGGCCTCATAATACTGATACCATTAGCAATGCTGCTTAACATGTTCACAGTAATACTAAGAGTAGTCTATACCGAGGTGATAATCTAATGATGTCGTGTACTTTCTCATCCACATGCATTCACCTAGTTATATTCGGACTACTACTAGTATTCTCAACAATAGAACTAATAAAGCCAAAATATGCTGGGGTATCACTACTGGTTGTACCATTAATAGTTATATCAATATTCAAATCGTTCACAATAACGTTTAACCTGCTTATATCATTATTCATAGTTTCAATGATGGTGTTTGCCCTAGCTATAAAGCAATCAATATACCCAACCCACGTGGCAACCGTTACAGCACTAGCCCTAATAAGCGGTAATCCCACAATATTCGCTATTATCTCCGTAGCATTTACATTGATATATATTTTCTCAGGACTAGTACATGTCGAAGTTGCAGACGAGAAAAAACTCGTATTTGCAGACCCCCTTTGTGTATACTCCGATATAGTTGTGAGAAAATGTAAACGCTCTGTTCCCCTAATTATCTATGTTTTTGCCCTAATACTCTCATACCTCATCGTTATTTAACACGTTGCTTAACGGGGTGTAGTTTATGGTGAAACTACCAAAGTTAAAGAGGAAAAAAGAAGAAGCTGAAGAACCACAGCGTAAATCCAATGTACTTGAGAAGCTTAAGCTATTGTTGAATCCGCCAGTAGAGGAAGAGAAACCCATAGTTGAGGAAGGATATCCAATAGTATTGAGAATGTTTGATGAGACGACACCGTGTATTGCTAAGTATAATGTTATGGGGCTTTACGAGGTATGTATTACTGATGATAATAAGTACTTGGTGAACGACCTAACAGTTACACCTGAGGAGGAGCCTAGGATAAGGGAGCTTAAGGAGGGAATTCTAAGAGAGCATGTAACAGATACTGAGACCTACCTAAAGAGAATTCCCGGCAAGTTCAGGCATATCATAGAGCGTGAACTAGTCGGTTTCAGCATACTTCAGCCGCTAATGGATGATGATAAGATAAACAACATACATATACACAGCAATAGACCAGTACAAGTAGTACATATGGAGTACGATAGACTAGTCTACCCCGTAGTGCTCTCAACAGAAAAAGTAAAAGAACTACAGCTAAGCCTAGCCAAAGCCAGCGGTGTATTCGTGTCAGAGCGTAAGCCTCTGATGTCGTTCATAGACGTAAGAACTATGAGCCGTATATCCGGTGTATTCCCGTCAGATGTTACGCTTAGGAAAAACGCGTACCTAGACATACGTAAACAGCCGCCAGAGCCGTGGAACGTGTTCAAGTTAATGGAGCTAGAGACCCTCTACCCAACAAGTGCAGCAGTACTGTGGCTGGCTATTCTGTATAAGCTGGGAATCCTCGTTGTAGGAGAAATGTACACGGGTAAAACCACCCTGATAAACGCTCTGATGAGCTTCATGCCGCCTGGAGCGAGAGTTATGACAATCGAGGATGCTCCAGAGCTACGAGTACCATCATCATCCTACTGGGTACAAACAATGCCGAGACTAACTGTCGACGACCCAGAGTCGAGAATATCTGCGTTCGACATACTGAAAACGGCAGTAAGAATGTCGGTGGACTATGTAATTGTTGGAGAGGTACGAGGAGAAGAGGCACGATATTGGGCACAAGCAATAATGATTGGCCACGGAGGTCTGTGTCTACCAGAGTTTGCTACTCTGGTTGCAAAGATAGATGATAGGTTTGACATCTATACTATAAAGGAGATAATAAAGGCATTGGAAAACCATAGACGTGTTGAAGTATTTACTATAAATGAGAACGGGGAAGTGGTATCAGTACCTATAAGGAGAGGGATTATCAAGCGGAAAGACAAGGTATTCGTAGATATATATGCGGGCAGGACAGTTATCACGGTACATAGAAAGCATAAGTTAGCTGTACTGCACGAAGGAAGAGTAAGGTTCATAGAAGCAGAGAAGATACAGCCCGGTATGAAGCTTGTAAGGTACAGAATTAACCCAACAATAACCGGTAATAAGGAGTACATGAACCTCGTAGAAGAGCTACCTGAGGGATGGTGTAGAAGATTCTATGCTAGTCTGCCCAAAGAAATAGCTGGTAGAGTACCTTTAGGAAAACTTGTAAAATACATTGCAGAACTAGGCGCTAGGAGACCAATAATACTGGCTAGAAAATTCCTGAACGGAGAACCTATACCGGTAGCGATAATGAGGAGTGTAGCCAGAGAGTTCAATCTACCACTAGAGAAAGCAATGATAAGCTACTACATGTCGAAGCCAATGAAAGCCAATATAAGGCTAGATGAAAAGTTCGGCAAAATACTCGGATACCTAGTCACACGCGGAGTATTCACAGCACGTACAAAATACGGTACAGTCTCACAAGTAGCAGTCAGAGTGAAAGACCCGAATACACGAAGAGAACTGAAAGAGTACGCAGAGAAAGTGCTAGGACTCCATGTCAGAGAAAAAGGCAGTATGCTCTACGTAGTAGGAGCGACTTTCGCCATGCTTACAAGTATATTCCTTGGAAGAAAGAGGACGGATATGTATATACCGTTAAAACTAATACTCTACAGCAACGAGAAATTCCGAAAAGCATTACTTGAAACCCTACTCAATGGGAAGAAGAGAATACGTGTATCTTCGAAGAAACTAGCAGAATCAATAGTTGTGCTGGCAGAAACACTCGGGTACAAGGCACACTACATATTCACACCCTCGGACAACAGATACGTGATTTACATAGACGGAGAAGAAGCAACGAACGATACAGAAGTATTAACGGTTAGAGCTGTAAAAAAGAGGGAAATAGACAGTCTCCTCTACGATATCGAAGTAGAGCCCACACATACCTACCTATTATCAGTCGACGGAATACTATCCCATAACACCTCGTTCCACGCAGCAGGGCCTGAACTAGCTCTTACCAGACTATCTACAGAGCCTATCAATGTCGACAGACAGGCATTGCTTCAGCTACCCGTAATAGTCTACATTATACCGTACGCTGAGGAAGGAAGAATTAAGAGGAAAGTGCAGGTATTCTTCAATAATACATCATATAATGACAAGTACTGGAAGGTTGCAAAAGTATGTGAAGAAGCCGAATGTGATGAAAAAGAACTGCTACGGAGCAAGTCTATACGTGAACTAATGAACCTCAGAGGACTAAGCGAGGATGATATATTGGAGCAGTACTACGTCATGAGAGAAATATTGAAGGCAAGGAAAAAAATACCGTTCGATGATACACCGATGTACCTATACAGTAAACTGATAAGAATGTATAGGAAGCCGTTGCCTGTGAAGATTAAACTGGAATCAGTAATGGCTCCAGAAGAGCGTACAATAGAACTAAGAGGATAAGGGTGATACTCTTGAAACTCGCCACTAAGACACTAATTGTCGGCGTAATAACAATACTTTTGATGCTTCTGCTCGAATACTTGAAGATAGCAACAGAGAGCATACCCTACGTAGTTCTCTTCAGTCCCCTAGTAGCAATAGCTGGAACCATAGTATATCGTGTACTCATCAGGATGACAAGAAGATTCAAACGAATAGAGACAATACTAGAAGCAGGAGGCCCAATAGAGACCCCTAAATCAACAATATATATGAGTGCAGGAGGTACTGCGGCAACTATCCTTATATCGGCTCTACTATATGAGCTCGGCTACTACACATACGTGTCAAAAGTATTACTAGCAGGACTACTAGTAACAGCCCTGTTCTCAATGATAATCTTCATGCTACCAAAAACACGGGCCGACACTCGTGGCATACGTGAGGAAGACGAGCTACCATACTTAATAACCTACATGAGAAGCCTAATAGACAGCCACATATCGTTCGCAGAACTAGTGGATACAATAACTAGGCTTACAAGCCTCAAAGCATGGGCTAAGGAGATGCAAATAGTAGTAAACTTTGCTAAAGCATTTAGAGTATCAATAACCACAGCAATGTACAAAATAGCAGAATATCATCCATCAAAAGAAATAGCTGCTATAATGAAAAGAATAGCTGTGATGGGAGAAACAAAAGGAGACCTACGAGACCTTCTCGATAGACTTTCAACAATATACATTGAAAGATTCTTCGCTAAGCTATCAAAAACATACGATGTAATAAACGAAGTATTCATGACAGCTCAATATATGATAGTGATAATACCGTTACTTTCAGTAATATTCGGCCCAATTAGTGGAATGAGCACATCAATTTTAATACTAGCATCCTATGGAGCAATATTTATGGTAGGATTCCTACTTATAACCCTGTTCTATATGAACTTCCCGAAAATGCTCATAAGGAAAACAGGACAGAAAGATAAAATCGTAGCTATTATTGGATACACATTGCTTCTAAGTAACTTGCTTTACTTTGTAATCTCTAGTTATCCAATATACAAGGCATCGTTAATTCTAGCCGGTATATCGGCACCATTTGCAATATATACCGCTAAGAAAATCTATGATGAACGAGTATTCTCAAAGTTCATAACAACTGTCTTGGATACCATTGAGGAATCAGCAAGCCTAGGGGAAAACGTAGCGTTTAAGCTGGTTGAAAGAGCGAAGAAAGAAAAGAACAAGAAAGTATCGGTATGGCTGAACCGTCTAGCAGAATCAGTTATCCAGCCAAGACTAATAGATGCTCTGAAAAGAATAGCTCCAACAAGACTGCACGAGCTATTCCTAGAGAGCTTCCAGAACATCGTACGCTATGGAGCAAAAATCAAAGCGTTCGAATCAATGACCAAAGTATTCGAGAACGTTATTGAGAAAAGCAACACGATAAAATCTAAGGCAGGTCAATTCTCTCTAACTACTATAGTAATATCTGTAGTACTAGGAGGACTTCTCGGTATGATAATTAACGTTATGCTATTACTAAGTGGAATATCTAATTATATGATGACATCTGCTTCAGGCGGATTCGCTCTAACGATGTTTAACTTCAGTATATCTCCGCAGGAGATTACAAAACTTGCCTACAGCTTACTTGTAGCCGTAGTAGTGTTCAGCATATCTTCAGATACTGGAAAACACGGCACATTCGTATACGGCATAAGCATTCTACCGATTGCTCTCCTGCTGTTTGGTATATCGTATCACTTTGCGTATAACTTTATGTCTTCGTATTCGTATATCTTAAATCAGATTAAAACGCATCCATAATAATATATCTTTATGGACAAGCTATCATCAGTTCCATAAATTATATTATAAAGTATATTATAAGTCAAGCCCCAATAGAATAACTAGAACTCCTAACAGGTGGTGCCAGTATGAAAGCAATAAACTGGCTAATCATCATAGGTATATCTATCGCAGTAACAGTAATAATCGGTATGGCAGTATTCGGATTTGGTATCAACGCATCAAAGACTGCACCAGTATCGCTAACTACTGCAACCATACAGACAACACAGCTTGACAAAACAGGACAGACAGCAACACTAAACCTCACAGTAGCATTGAGAAACCTAGGAACAAGGAACATAACGATATTCCACGCTGTAGTAACAATTAACCACACAACATTCACACTCCACCCAGTAGCATATATAGATGCAACTGGAAACCACACCGTAAAAGGCCATGTACATGTAAATGTCAAGAGCGGTGAAGCAGTTACTATAATCTTCAGCATCAACGGAACTAACGGATATAAGCTGTACAAGGCTATTATAAACACAGGAAGTGCAAGAATACCGTTCATGATATATACAGACAGTAAACCAATCTATGGCAATGCAATATATGTAACACAGCCTTCTTAACGCTAGTCTACTAGCAAGAAAAGGATAAAGTTATCGAAAAAGTAAATCTAAAAATAATATTTTTTAAGCTCTACATAATTCCTTTCTCGCGTAGAATATCAATTACCTTTCTAACATGCTCTCTGTTCATCGACAATAATCTCCAGTCGCCACGTTCTAGTATGAACGCTATAATAGTTTCTCTAAGCCCGTCGGGTAAACCAGCAATATCTATCGGTTTATTGCTTAGTACCTGCTCCACGGCACCGTATAGTGCAGGAATAGTTATCCTCGGATACACAGGGTTCCTCGACGTAGCATCCTCGACTATCTCGTTATATATTTTTCTAAGCTCCTCCGCGTCACCCTTCGAAATCTTGTCTTTGCTGAGAATTTCTATAAACCTAGCTATTTTCTCGACAAGCTCTTTATTACCAAGCAGTTTCTCTATCTCTGCACGGACGGAGTCTAGTATATAGAACACCTTCATCTTGTAATCTATATAGTCACGTATCTCTGGTAGTACAAGCCTAGACCTAACAGCTACATCCACAGCCTCAAGGAACTCTTTATCAGTTACAACACCTTTCTCGTTAAGCAATGCCTTAAACCTAGTATACAGCTCGATATGGCGTTTGAACCTACCGCCCTCTCTAAAGCTATACGTAAACCCTGTTTTCAATGGCTCAATAACAATCATCTCCTCGGATTCAATATCGGTTTCTCTATCAATAAGAGTAAGCATTACTGTATCATTCACAGGTATAACAGCTATTTTCTTAGACAGCATTATAGGTATAGCCTTAGCGATAAACATGAAGGTCTCAGGAACTGGTATCTCTTTCATAACACGGTTAAGCAGTTGTGCCTCCAGCATATTGATTCTGGTCTTGAACGGTGCCAGTATGGTTTTCTCAACTATTTTCTCATCAGATATCTGCTGTGTCAGTATCTTGAATGTACGGTCGTGTAGAGGAGCGTATCTAGGCTCTCTTACTACTTCTAGGTATGGCTCAAGGTTATCAGTCATTATTATTGTACGTGTCGAATCATCTAGTGACGAGATACTCATCTTAGTGAGCATAGCTTCTAATCCCATAGGGTCTCTCGATGCTTCGTCAATAAGTAGTATTTCTTCGCCGAATATGTAGCTCCTACGTATAATCCCTAAGAACGGGTCGTTCCTATACATGTACCTGTACTTCTCTATGTTGCTTGCCTGTTTGAAATCAACTATTCTAACACCGGCTTCTCTGTTTACAACCCGTACCGATAACCCTTTCCTCTTAAGCCTATCAACAATTTCAGATACCGTTCTCACAACATCTCTACTACTAATAAGAGATACTAGATGCGGTAGAGAAATATAGATGGATACCCTGTTAGGCTCTGTAACTACCTCTTTGAGGAGACCGCCTTCCTGACCGTATTCGACCGGTAGACCCGCTCCTTTCAGAGCATTAATTATAACATTATACACTTTCTTAGGGTCACCTGTAGCTTCGACAACAAGGTGTGGTACATCTACAGCTCTGCGTAGCAATGTAGCACCATAAGTCTTAAACGTGCCCGGTCTCCCTATAGCATGAAGAACTACTGGTGGTTCACGATAGTCTGCTGATGCTATTATTCCGAAAACTAGTGCCTCAGCCCATTCTGAGGGGGTATTTACGAGTCCGAACCGTGTTTTCAGCTCATCGATTAGTGTCTTAGCTTTCCTAATAACAGATTTAACCGTATCGGTAAGCTCTACCTCATATACTTGTTTACTAGGCATTGAGACCAGTACAGACTGAGTGCTACTATGCATATACTTCTCAGAAGGCTTTCCCTCAAACAACTTATTTATCTCGTCATAGTCTAGTTCCACATGCCCTATCTTACCGTACTTCTTAAGCCACTTCATAATATAGTATGCGAACGCTTCGTCAACACCATCATATACTTCTCGGAGTTTGTCGAGCTTATTTAGTGCTGACTCAATCCTAGAACCACTTATACCTAGCGATTTTAGTATAGAGTGCAGGTTAGTGAGAACTACTGCAACCATGTGTTTGCAGAGAGGCTTCTGTCCCTTAGAGCTAGGGTATTTCCGTCCTAGAGGACAACTGCACGATAGATAGACTGTCTTGTTCTTAGGGTCTGTGGAGACTGTTACATAGTAGTATTTATCGGAATCAGAGAAACTCGTAATTTTAGCAACAATATCTATGCCTCCTCTAGAGTTGTTGAGGATAACCTGTTTTGCTGGAGCGGAGAATGAGACTATTTCTTTTAGCTGATTAGCAGTTCTAAAGAAGTTATCCCAATATTGCGGTGGACTTAGCTCTTCCTTATCAGCTCCTGTCAGTTCTGATACTATGCTAACTATATCTCCAATCCTCGGCGGATTACTGCCTCCTATATAATATTTCCACCGCAGAGTGGCAGGACTATATGATTCCTTACTGATAACATCTACTATTGTGGAAACTACTTTGGTTGTTTTCTCATATATTAGTTGTCGCTTGGGAACAACACCTGTCATAACAATAGTGTGTGATGGAATAATATCTATAACAGTCTTGCTAATCTTCTTAGGTATAGGTGTGCTGAGAAGCCTTAGGACGCTGACCAGTTCTTTTGTGTGTTCATTGCTTTTAGTATTTCTACTCTGCGAAGCATACGTACTCATTTCTGATACCCATTAATAAATAGAAAGGAGTAACTATAATAATAAAAATCGGAGCACTACTTCGACATAAAAGCGAAAATAGATGTGCCTTTTCTGATGAATTCTATCACTAGGTACTTGTCGAGAATAGTGCCATAGAATATCTGTGTTACACCATCTATATATCTAAACTTCACAGACTTGACAATACACAACGGGTCTGACACAGTCAGCCGCAGAGTGTAAGGAGTACTTACCTCCTCCACTCTACCGCTAATAGGATACTCTACCCTAACATTCTCCCTAATAGCCTCTATACCATACGGTCTAGGGAGAAACGCAACTATCTTATCCCCGTATGTTGTCTCCACAATCCTACAGGTCTTGATAACTTTCCTGATAAACAAGTATTTCTTGTATGGAATAGTGCCTCTCGGATAATACTCTAGCTTTGCACGAAGAAGCTCCCTTACACGCTCGTAAAGATTAAGAGGTACTCCTCCTACATATACAGGTACTCCCTTCTCAGCATTTAGTAGTATGTTAGCCTTAGCAATATCAGATATGCGTATAATGTTCTTAAGGAATACCATGTCAAAAGCCTTGGTAAGAGATTTACCTATGCCAGTAATAGTTGTTGAACTGAACACCGGGATTATTTTCTGAGTATAGGTAACGGTCTTATAGATATACTGGCCCGAGACAGTAGAGTAGGGTGCATACTTGCTCGTAATTGTCAATACATAGTATTTCACCTTCTTTTTCGTAAACAATTGTTTCTCATATACTTTCTCTACAGTAGCCGATGTAACGTATGCTGAGGGAAGAGCTATATCAAGTACCGGGAAGCTCTGTATCTGTATAAGATACTTAGGAACATACCGTGAAATAAGGTCTCTATTTATTGTCCTACTATCCTTTATCCGGCTCAATAGGAACGGTAACAACAAGTAGCGGGGTGGAATTATACCTGTATCTTCCGGTGATATTTTTATCGCTATGGAGTTTTCTTCAGCGAACTTGTGGTAAGCATCTATATTATCATATATAAGTACTAGGGGAAACATACACTTGGCGGTCTCAGAGGCTATCTTGGTATCCAAGCATTTCTTAACAGTA
>JAADDN010000149.1 GCA_013153895.1 Thermoproteota archaeon
GGTGATTGTAGATAGGTGGTGTAGAAAGTATATAGGTGATGAAGGTGTTAGATCAGAGATCAAGATTCTCGATAGGTCATATAAGTTCCTGTTAACTTTATCCAAAGAACCTCTTTCTAATATATTCCCTCTCTATATTGAATAACATTTCTACTATATTATCAATATTATCAACATTTTTAATCTTCTCTAAAATATTTTCAAGATCTTCTATAGGTATCTTAGTACAGAATGCTAGTATCGTCTTCTTTCCATACTTTCTTAATAATTCTCTAGTTTTCTCTAGCATCTGTCTTATAGTCTGTATTTCCTGTCTACGAGAACCTTTTCTAAGATCTTCAATAATTTTAGAAATCTTATCTTCTGTTATTTTTAATATTCCTATGTTAGTTGAACCACATTTCTCACATTTTAATTCTTCTGATAATATTTCTCTTACAGTTCTTATCTTATAGTTTAGACAGTCTAAGCATACTAGCGCTATAGACTCGTTCATAAGTCTTGAACGGAATGTTAGTTTGAGCATCATTCTCTGACTTTCAGGTCCTGTTAGTTCGAACTTTCCACTAATTCTCTCTAATATCTCTCTCGCTAGTGGTGATGGTTCTTGTCCTGATGTTGTGATTATCTCTATCATGTTATTTCTAAGCTTCTCTAAGAATCTTACTACTGCCTCTATATCGACGTCCTTGCTCATGTATTCTTTAGCTGCTTCTTCTATTACTGGTGTTCCTTTGAATGCTTCTATGAGAGATGATATTGAGATGCTGCTTGGATCTGCATCTTTTGGTATAGCGTTAAATCTTCTTGCAACATGTATAAATCTTCTCTTAAATGCTCCAGATTTAATCATTGTTCTTGCTATAAGTTCTTCTAAGTTTTCTTTAGATAATTTTGATAATTCTATGAGAGCATTACGTATCTTCTCTGGATCTAGAGGAGGATCAGATTCTACTGCTATAGCATATGGATCAGCATACTCTCTTAATGATATACCCATGCTTGATGATAAGTATTCTGCTAATATTTTTGATAATGTCTTATTTCCTAATGTTCCAAGCATTATATGTATTATATTGATACCTCCAACATTCTCAACTACAACTCTCTTATCAGTTGGTAATGGTTTACCTGATCTCAAGTGCTCTAGTACTTTCCTAACTATCTTCTCTATAGTGTCCCTATTTATGTTAAGTCTCTCATAGAGAAGTTCAATAACATCCTTAACATCATTATACTCATTTAAGAGTCTCTCTATTAATCCTAATAATGATGCTACATCCTGCGCTATATCATATGGTACAGGTATCTCTTCACCAATCCATGCAGGTATTGCTCCAATTGGATCTTTAGCTTCTTCTACTATTATCTTATCTTTAGTTACTAGATCTATTATCCATACCTTACCTCTAAATACGAATTTTAGACCTGGTTGAGCATATTCTGCAACAAATGCTTCATCTAACACACCTATTATCTCTCCTGTACTCTTATTGATAACATAGTACTGTTTTTCTTCAGGTATCATTGATAAATTATTTGTGAAATATCTATACAGTTCTATTCTAGATCGTCTTCTTATAGGTTTCTCAACTGTTTCAGTATCCTTCCTATAATATATTAATGGTGGATTTAGACCTTCACTCATGTATTCTACAACTTTAAGAAGCTCTTCCTTCGTTAGATCTCTATATGGGTACGTGCTTCTAAATAGGTCATATAGTTCATCTATCTTCCATCTGCTCTGTGTTAATATACAGGCAACTATCTGATTACACATGACATCGTAAGGTTTCTCAGGAATCTTGACAGGTTCTAAGTATCCTCTCCTAGCCTTATCAACTATGACTATAGATTCCAGTGCATCATATATATCGTGAACTATTATGACACCTTTAGGCACCTTATCTAACCTATGACCACTTCTACCAACTCTCTGTACAAGTCTTGTTACTTGATGTGGACTTGTGTACTGTATTACTATGTTTATATGTCCAATATCTATTCCTAACTCTAAGCTTGATGTTGCTATCACAGCCTTCAACTTACCTTCTCTTAACAGTCTCTCTATTCCTTCTCTCACAGTCTTCGATAGAGAGCCATGATGAACTGATATCGGATAGTCAGGACCTAGCCATGCGTGAAATCTTGCTGCAAGGTTCTCAGCCATTGATCTAGTATTCACAAATATTATTGCTGGTCCCTCCTTCTCTACTAGATCTCGTATAACTCTGAGCTTACATGCTACATCAGGAGTAGCATATATCTTCTCTGCTATCTTAACATCTTCCTCAGTAGGAGATGGATAAATTACGTCTAGTATCATCTCTCTAATATGAGAGAACTGTACAATTCTATATGGCTCACCAACTCTAACTAAGAACCTTGCAACTGTATCAGGATCTCCAACTGTTGCTGATAGACCTACAACCTGTATACTACGTCCAGCAAGTCTACGAAGTCTCTCTAATGTTACTACAAGCTGAACACCACGTTTATCTTCTACAAGCTCATGAATCTCATCTACGATCACTATTCTAAGCTTCTTAAGATGTTCCCTCAATCTTCTCCCCATAAGTACTGCCTGAAGAGTTTCAGGTGTTGTTATGAGGATATGTGGAGGATCTCTACTCTGTCGTACTCTATCTCTAACATCTGTATCTCCATGTCTAACATCAATCTTCAAGTCAAGATTAATACACCACCATCTTAACCTCTCTAGGAGATCTCTATTCAGTGCTCTCAGTGGTGATATGTATAGGACATATATTCCTTGACCAAGCTCACCTCTCTCCTTAAGCTCTAGAAGTCTAGCTAGAGCTGGTAAGAAAGCTGCCTCAGTCTTCCCACTTCCTGTTGGTGCAACAATTAGAACATTAGAACCTTTAAGAACCTCAGGTATTGCTCTCTCCTGTACTGGTGTAAGTCTATAGAATCCTCTAGCCTCTAGCAAGCTCAGTATCCTCTCTGGAAGTAGCTTGCTCACCTCCTCGCTTCCATATGCTCTCATTGCGCAACGGCGATTAGATAATGTTTAAAGATCCTAAAATACCTAACGTAACCAGTATTAAATCTTAGATCTAGATAAACAGTGATGAACGAGGAAAAAACTAGATGTGTAGTATGTGGATCAACGAGAATATACGCTATAATAGATGGAAAACCATACTGCTTCAAATGCGGGTCGAAACTAGTTAGACTACATATAGTGAAGTTCTTAAGTAACCTTAAGAGAGAAAAATTAATACCTTCAAACATAGAGATACCTGAACCATAATGAACAGAATAGAAATAATGAGAATAACACTAACAATACTACTAGCAACATCGTTAACAATAATAGGAACCTATGCTCACTCTATAACCAATGTTCAACCTATTGAGAAGATAATGAACATTCTTAAGATAGCATCATATAAGAATTGTACTATAATGAACATAGCTAACACATTACCAACAGAACTTATAGTAAACATATCATGTACATCACCAATAGAGAACAAGTACCTTATTGAGAATAACTGTACATTAGTTAAAGGTACAAGGTACATGTATAAGTGTGTATGGAATTTTGCACCAGGGTATACTGTGAAGGCTAGCTCAGCAAGATATGGAGGGTATCGTATATATGTAGTAGAGACACATATTAGAACTATCGGAACAATAACGTCACATCCAGCTATATCAGCAACATCAGTAATATCATGTTCACAAAGTTCTCCTAGATGTATAGTGATGGTGTATGATTTAACTAATGTTAGAAACATATTAATCATAGTTCCAGATAAGGTAAGATTCTTATTCTGTGAAGGTCTTGACCTGTATAAGAAGTATGATTTAGGAAGTTACGAAGTATATGTATTTCATGTTAGTTCAAATACGAAGTTAATGTATAGTTCTAGAGGAGTCTTCTTCAGCTCATGTGCAGTATTGACCGAGGATGAGGTATATCATAACATGTTTATTGGAAATGTTAGTCTAGGTGTTGCTGCTGGTCTAGCTGCTGGTCTTGCAGTATTTATGATAGTGACATACATCACTTTAAGACGCCACTGATGATTAAGTCTGCAAGTGTTCTAAATGCTTTAGCTCTATGTGATATCTTACACTTCTCTTCAATACTCATCTCAGCAAAAGTGATATCATATCCTGATGGTATGAATATAGGATCATAACCGAATCCTCCCTTCCCTCTTTTAGATTCAGCTATTCTTCCTCTACATGATCCCTGTACTAGCTCAACCTTTCCTGAAGGTGTTAGGACTCCTAGAGCTGCTCTAAATGTTGCAGATCTATTCTCAACACCATTCATTAGCTTTAACACACCATCGAGACCTAGAGTCCTATATACGTATTCTGAGTAAGGTCCCGGGAACCCTCCTAGAGCATCTATATAGAGACCATCATCTTCGAGAACTATGTAAGTATCTTTCCTAGGCTTAACTATTCTAGAGATCTCTAACATTGCTTGTCTAGCTATGTCTGCTATATCATCAGCCTGAATCTCAACCTTCCTCAATGTTGGATCCATCTCAACCATGAAGGTAGAATCGTACTCTGACAATATGGTCTCTACCTCCCTCTTCTTATTTACGTTTCCTGTTACTAGAACAATCTTGAACTGAGTCATCTTGCTAGACCTCCCTCATCTACCCATCTTAACGTGCTCGATTATTCTCTCTAGAATGTCTGTCTCAGATGGTATACCTATGAACTCTAGTCTTCCCTTGAACCCTTCTAGCCCCATTATTATTGCTGGAACCATGGTTATACCATACTCCTCAGCAAGCTCTGGATCTAGAGATGCATCATATATTATAGATATTATCTTTCCTTCTCCCTCTATAGCGAAGCTATTAGCTAGTGAGGCAGCATATGGACAGTATGGACATGCTTGAGTTACTAAAGTAACTATGTAAAGCCTCCTCTGAAGCTGTTTAACAACGTTCTTAAGTTCTTCACGAGTCTTTGGACTTAGGTTAGTTCTTCTAGTAGATGCTAGAATTATCGAGTCAAGGAATGTCCTTATCTCCTCACCTATAGGAGCACCAAGGTACATTATTTCACAGTTCTCACCTATACAGACGACTGGCACCTTTATTCTTGAAGTTATTGTTGGCTCTAGCAACTTCACAATATCAGGATTCTCGCTGAGAGTCTTCTCCTCAAATATTATCTTACTATCTGGAGACAACTTAGCTATCTCAGATACTACCTGCTTAGCAATCTCACACCAGTTTATCTCAGTCCACTCACAGAACTTGTCTCTATATAGGACTATCTTTACAGGATTAACCATTGAGGAGAGAATCTCACGTATTGCTTCCCGAGTTCTCTCGTCAATTTCTATACTGTAACTCATTCTTTCCTAATACGTATAGTATAAATGTCTTATGAGCTTTTTCTTCTACTACTCTTGGACTTAGTTGTCTGCTTCTTCTCCACATATTTTGAACATAGTTCACCAATTTTAGTACCTAACTCACACTTCTTCAACTTATCCTCAAGAAGCTTTACCACAGTGTCAAGTATAGTCTTATCAATTCCTTCCTCCGTAGCTATGATAACCTTAACTAGGCTCGGCTTAGAATCTAACTTAACGACATTGAATTCCTCACCACAGCACTGCTTTATGATGTTCTTCAGCTCTTCAAGAACCTTCTCAATATTAACGTCCTTCTTATCGATCTTGAGGTCAAGTATAGCTAAGACATGCTTAAGAGATTCGTCAGTACATATCTTCAATTCTGTTGATGAGTCTATCGAGATAGTGCTTGTGCACTTAATACTCACATAGATTACTGTCTCTAAAGTATTAAAGCATTGTCTTAAGATTGTCCTGTCTGAGAACCTTCCTGACTTGAGGAACCGCTCTGTAAGCTCTCTATGATCTTCTTCCACTGCTTCTCTATGAAGTTAGGTAGATCTGACGAGTCTATTGGACCGACAATGACTTTC
Organism: Thermoproteota archaeon; assembly: GCA_013153895.1. GTDB lineage: Archaea > Thermoproteota > Thermoprotei > Thermoproteales > Thermocladiaceae > JAADER01. The sequence goes on from JAADDN010000149.1 coordinate 5,959, forward strand.
CATCCTGTAGCTTCCTCTATGCTACCAGCAAGCTTAGCAGCTTTTCCAGGAATCACCAGGTACCTATGCTTAACCTTGTTCTCTATTCCAGTCTCCTTAATTAGTTCAGCTATCTTCTCAGGTCTGAACTTATCTGCTGCAACTGAGACATCTACAGCATATCCTTCAGTATCTATGACTAGAAGATAAGCATCAACCTTACCTTTCTCTAGATCTGATGTAACTATACTATATGTTAGAGCATAGTTACATGTTACGAGTACCGGCGATAGCTCATTAGGCTTACCTATCTCTTTTAGACCTGGCTGTATTGTTGTTGGTCTTCTTGGATCACTATAATAGTTCTCTCTTAATACTGTTACTGGCAGGTATGTTACTGCTTCTGGACTATACATTATGAGTAGGCTAGCATACCTAATTATGAGAACCGACGCTAGACATGCCTCCATTATCAGCTTCATGTTATAGTCAAGATTGCTCATCCATATTGGTACTGTAGAAGTAACTATTGGATACCCAACTAGCTCACAATCCTCATTACATGCTAACCATCTGAAAGTTGTTGCAGTCTTGACAGCATATCCTAGACAACTTGGCATTGCTCCTGGATCTATACATATGTCCTCTACTCCACGTTTACGTATAGCATTAGCTAGAGATATCAGATATCTAGGATCACCCTCATGAAGGACAGTTATTGGACACTCAAACTTCTTAGCATAATCAGAGATAATGTGCCAGTTCTCTCTTGTTGCTGCATATATGAGTGGTCTCTCCTCCTTAAGTAGATCTCCAAGCTTCTCATAAACCTTGGGGTGTAATGATACTACTATCAGAGGCTTGTTTATTCTTGATCTAACATACTCAAACACTTTAACAAACCTCTCAGGATCTCCTGAAGAGTATTTTATTGCTATCGCATCTAGAGTTAGCACTTTGTCAAGGTACTCGAACCTGAACTTCTTGACCAAGTCTAATCTAGCATCGATCGTTTCCTGCTTCATTGTGTCTTCTATCGTTACAGCTATGACTGTCTTTCTCATAAATGTTAGTTCATGCCTATGCATGACATATTCTCCACCAATCTTAACACTCTTCTCACCTTTACCAATCGTGACCTCTCTTATAGCAGGCTTCAGAAGCTTCTTCAACTCTTCATAATTCTTCCTATACTTTGGATCTTCTACCAGTGGCTTACACTTCTCTATACTAGTCTGAAGATTAAGCAGCTTTATTGCAAATGCCATGCAGCTCTCTTCTCCACAAGCTTTACAGTTCGTCTTCGGTAGTAGACGATATATCTGTATTGGTGTGAGCTTAGTTATTCGAGGCATCTCTCAGACCTCGACAGTTATAGGCTTAGTTAGCCAGCTCCTATACTCATCAACGTTCTCCTTTGATGGTGATACACAGCTCAGTCTCTCGCAGACGTCTTTCACGACCTTGACGGTCAGTGGATGTAGTGAGAGTATTAGGTCTATACCTATCATGACTAGTGATAGAGCAGTAATGATCTCCCATAATGGTCCTCTAATCTCTCTTGGACCCCAGAATGGGTCCATCTTCATCCAAGCTTCACGAGCACCCCATGCGTTAGATGCTGCACCTATAGCAGGATACTGAAGTTCTGTATCTCCTGTAAATGCTGCTAACCTAGCTCTCTCCATTGCTGAGAAAGCGTATTCCCAGCCATATCCTATACCAGCAGCGTATAGATCTATAGCAATATCGTTAGGTGTTAACCATGTTAGTAACTTCCTAGTTAACTGTCTTGCCTGATCTATGTTCATTGTTACTGATGCAACAACAGCATGACCACCCTTCTTTATTACAGGTATAACATCTTCAAGCTTCATATCTAACGTTATTGGACTAAGTAGAAGTCTCTCACCAGCAAACCTCTCAGATATCTCCTTAAACAGTTCACTATCCTTCTTAGGATTACCTGACCCACCTATGAATAGTGGAACCTTAACAGCTTGTAGAACCTCCTCAACAACTTTGACAGCTTCCTTAGGCGGAGTGTCCTTTATCTTTGGATCAGTACTAATCAAATGTAGACTTATCATATCAGCTCCAAACTTCTCTACGCACCTACGAGCCCACTCTGGAGGATTATCTAGAACATCCTCACCTACAGCCATCTTCACAGCTCTAGGTAGTGGAATCTTCATGTCAAAGACGTCCATAGTTATTACTGGTTTATGAAACTCGTGAGGTCCAGCATATAGTTGAGGAGCCTTCTGACCACCTAAGATATATACTACCTCCCTAGTACCACCTTCCTCTCTTGTAGCACCAACCTTCACAGTATTTATCTTACCTTTCCAAGAGACCTTAGGCTGAGGAATCTCTACAAGCTCTATCTCTGGAGCTGGAGGTAATCCTACAGGTACCAGCTCAACCTCTATCTTAGGAAGCTCCTTACGACCCTCCTCAACTACCGGCTTCACCTCTATACTCACAGCTTCAGGCTTAGCTTCAACCTTCTCCTCAACCTTCGGCTTAGGCTGCGGCCTTACTAATCTTACAGGTCTTATAACTATCTCAAGCCTATCAATATCTATCTCAACATCTCTAAGCTCTATCTCTCTAACATTAGAGAGGTCTTCCCCCGTTATGAAGCTGAGGAGAGAGTACAGGTTAAGAAATGTTAATGGATTAACTTTTACTTTCTTCTCTACCACGAGAGATCACCTTCTCTCTACAGTATCACCCTTCTTTATTATTACCTTGCTTATCTTCACTCTAACGTTCTGCAATGTTATTGATATTGGAAATGGAAGGACAGGTAGACCATACTTCGCAGCCTCTTCTGGACTCACAGTCATGAATGGCACAGCCATGGGAGCAGTAGCCTCCGGTTTAGCCTCTGGCTTAGCCTCAACAGGCTTAGGAGCAGGTGGAGCAACCTCAGGCTTAGCTTCTGGCTTAGGTGGTGGCGGAGGTGGTGGAGGCGCTGTCTCAGGTTTTGCCTCTGCTGCTGGCTTAACCTCAGCCTTCATCTCGACCTTAGCTTCAACAGCTGGCTTAGCTTCTGCAGCAGGAGCTTGTGCTTGAGCTGGTGCTGCTACTTCTATTCCTGCCTCAGCCCATAGCTTAGTTATTGGGTGACCAACCTTGACTAGGAACTCCTTCAACTGATCCACTGTCTGGACTTCCTTCTCTGTAGGTATCTTATCAAGTATCTCCTTAGGTATCCACTCTCTAGCTCTCTCCTTAGTATACGAGTCCATCCATACTACCCTGTTCCATCCACCCTCCTTCTGTAAGAACTTTCTACTCCTCAAGTATAGCAGTCCTATTCCTACGAAACCACTAACCTGCTTTCCTCCACTTATCATGTTTGCTATCTGTATGAAGTTCAGTCCTATTGGAGTATTTCCAGTATACTTTCTACTTACTATACCGAAGCCATCTACCTCAGGAATGTAGAACACTATAGCTTCAAAGCAGCCACATGATGTATGTGGATTCTCAAACACGCTATGCAACTTCACTGATGTTACTGTTCCCTGAGACTTCACTTTCACTACCTCATTAACGCCCTCATATTCACCACCTATCGGATCTATACAGTTACCTTTTGGTATTGGGAATATTGGTCCTTTTGGATCAAGCATTGCTGCTACTTTAGCATCTATCCACGTTATTGCTCCACAGTTTGCTGGTCTCTCAGGAGTTATAACACACACGTGAGTAGGAGCAAATGACTGACATAGGACACAGCCGTAGAATACGTCTACATCTTCCTCTCTTATACCCATAACTCTCTCATCTCTAGCTCTATAGATCTTGACAGCCTCAGCATGAGCTTTCTCAACTTCCTGTGGATCAGTTATGAATGTTACCTGAATCTTCTCTATTATGGGGAAGTCCGCCTTATATAGTCTCATTATGACCTTACCAATATGTTCAAACCTTAGTCCAGCTTTCACAGCCTTCTTACTCACTCTTATCCATATGTCATCACGACTTCCAGTATGCATTATACCTTGAATCCAGTTCATGTAGTAGTGTAACTTTCTCTCAAATACTCCCTCAGCCTCAGGTTTGAGCTCTTTTCCAGCAGCCTCAACAATTATTCCAAGAGGCTGGTGAGCAGCTCCCTCAGGAAACTCGTTAAGATCAGGACCGATGAGGACTATCTTACCATCCTCAACATTCTCCTCAGGTACTACTCGAAATAGCTCAAACTTATGTTGAACCTTGACACCTCCGAACTCTACATACATGTCCTGCTTCCTTATCCTCTCTCCCTCATAGGACATGCTTACGTCTACTGGAATATCGTCAAACTTCGTCTGTCTCTGTACTGTAAGTTCGTCCTTGAATACTCTTACTTGAGGCATTAACAGTCGTGATTAACTGTGTGTAGACTAGTAAAAGATTTTCTGCAATTGTTAATTATAGA
>JAADDN010000199.1 GCA_013153895.1 Thermoproteota archaeon
CTTTGCTATGAGAGACATTATGTTAAATGTTCTACTTCTTCTAACTTTACTACACATGTTATCTCTCAATTTTGACCAGTTAATTGGAATTTTAACTAATGTTCCATCAAGGTCAAATATTATAAGTTTCAGGTTTTTAACTATCTTCGATATTTTTCTACGAATAACATTATAATACTTTTCTCTCCACATACTTCTACGAAATCTTCCTGATAATACTGCTAATGTTCGTGTTATAACTCCATATAGAAGTTCTGGAGGGTCATCTAGATGTATATCTGATGCATGTATTATTCCTCGCTTAAGAACTTTCTTAATCATACTCAAGTATACATGTACATTATCTCTAAGGTAATGCATTGATGCTATTACCCAGTAGAAAATGTTTCCTATATGTACATCGTGTTCACATTTTACATCTTCATTACATATCTTAAGAAGCTCGCATGTCAAGTCTAGACCTGAAGCATATGATAATTCTAGACTACCCCAGAACTTTGGATTAATCTCTATCACATATATGTCTCCTGTCTCTACATGTCTCTTCATCTCGATCATTACAGGTCCTGTCCATTTTAGGTAAGATAGAAATCTTCTACCAACATGTATAAGCTCGATATCGAAGTCAAGTTTAGATGCTACACTAGGTCCACCACTAGCTTTCTCTTCTATCAATCTTACGTGAGTGTACTCTATTAGAGGTCTTCCTTCTAATGCTATTGCAAAGTATCCACATCCGATACCTGGTACATATTCTTGAACAAGAACCTCATATCCGATTTTCGATCTGAGAGTTTCCTCGAGATCATCTCTATCACTTACATATGTAGGCCTGGCAGCATCTCCTCTACCCTTTATAACAGCAGGATAACCTATCTCGGACTCGATAACTCTGACACATGTGTCCAGGTTCTCCACCTTAGTCAGTAGTGTCTTAGGGTAGAGAACTCCCAACTTTGAACATAATTCACCCAATTTGAACTTGTCTGACGCATATCTAACACCTCTCACCTTAACAGTCTTAAGTGGATGATCCTCGATCTCGCTTATGTATAAGAAGTCCTCAAACGATATTGGAATAACTATATCAACATTATACTTCTCTCTCAAATATTTAAGTAAGGTCATCATATCTTTAGGAGATCTCACACCACTTACCCTCAATCGGCGATCTATGAATCTAGAGAACACATATGAACGCCAGTTTCTAAATATAGCAATGATAGTGTAATCATGCTTTTTCAAGCTTCTCAAGACTGGGTAAGCTTTCTTATAGTCTGCTGATAGTACTGCAGCTATCTTACGGGTAGATCTCAATATAGTATTTCTCTAGATCATTTGCAATATATGTATTTCTGAATATTGATCTAGCTTCTTGAAGGAGCTTATCTTCAAGACCTTCATACCTGGCACTTATATGTGTGAGTATTAGAATCCTAACATTAGCTTTCTTAGCTATCTCAGCAGCATCTATGGTTCGTGAATGACCTTGAGGCCATATGCATGCTGGATCCTCTTCAGCACTGAACGTTGACTCATGTATTAATACATCAGCATCTCTAGCTATATTCACAACATTCTCGCAAGGTGCTGTATCTCCAGTATAAACTATCTTGAAAGGACCTCTCCTCCTAAGTTCAACAACATCTTCAGGACGTATAACTCTACCATCATCTAAAATAACTTCCTCACCTATGTGAAGCGCTCTCCAAAATCTTGTAGGAATCTCTAACTTCTGAGCAATCTCTGGACGAAACTTACCTAGAGGAACCTTCCACTGAAGAAGATATGCTATATTTGTAACATTGTGAATAGTTTCTACACATTTAACTTCTAGATCACCGTCCTCAATTACTGTAACAACATTATTGCTAGGTTTTACTTCTATGATATGTATTTTAAAGGGTAAGGATCCTATAAATTTTACTGAGGAGTATAACATTTCTTTCAGTCCTGGAGGTCCAACAATTGTGAGATCTCTAGTTCTTCCTAGAAGAGCCATACTCGATATAAGACCTGGAAGACCAAATACATGATCACCATGTAAATGTGTTATCAATACTATATCTATCCTACATACTGATACTCCAACTTGTAGAAGCCTATGTTGTGTTCCTTCTCCACAGTCAAGTAATATGAACCTCTTATTATCTTGAACTAAGATTGCTGGTAAACTTCTAGTCTTAGTAGGAGTTCCAGCAGACGTGCCAAGAAACGTTACAATGATCCACTTCGACACATGTACGTAAGTTAGAGAGAACGTATATTTAACACTCTCCAAATAATCATAAAAGATTAATAAATCACAATAATGTGGAAGACCTCGTTCAACAAAACCTTTAAAGTAAGCACTATCCTCCTCAAGCAATGGTCAAGGGAACAACATCATTTGGAAAGATGAGCAGTGGAAAGACACACATAAGATGTCCACGATGTGGTAGACATGCATACCATGTAAGAAAGAAGTACTGCGCAGCTTGTGGATGGGGAAGGAGCAGAAGAATAAGAAGATACTCATGGCAGAACAAGAAGGTAAATAAGCAGAGAGTGAAGTAATAATGAACATACTTAAAAACATAATCGCACCAACAGTAGCAGGAATAGTAATAGCTCTCATACTTATAGCACTAGTACAGTCAGCACTATTATCCTCAAAACCAGTATCAACAAAATGGAACATAAAGACAGAACTTCCAATAGAAAAATTCTACAATATTATTGAGAATATTCTTAATAATGAGACGATAAAATGTTCAATAGATGCTAAAGGAAATAATAACATATTCATAGTGATACCACTATCATACTCATACGTGACGTATAGAACGATGAGCGAGATCTATCTAGCACTTAACACGTCGTTTAACAAGGTCGGAAAGATAATATTGATACCATATGCAATAACGATGAACGTGACATTACCATCAAAAGCCTCTCTTACAGTACTGAACTATACTATAAGACTTGTAAAGTACTGTGAAGTGAATGGTTATGAAAAGTTTATGAAATTAATTAGAGAGAATGCTACAAAAATTGTACAAGAGTTGAAGAATGTTACAGTAAGCATAAGTAAGGAAGAGTCTAGAAGAATATTCGATCTATCAATAATGCTGGCAAGATCATCAGCTATATACGGTTTACTACAGAAATTACAGTACTATAGTTTTGTTACTCAGATAACACCTATCTTCATAGTATGTAGCTCAAGTAAGCATATATGTATAGCAGCTACATTAAGCGAGCTTAATACTGTTATCACAAATATTATGACTCAGGTACCTTACGGTTACTCAAAATGAGTTTCTTATAGACATAATCTGCATAAGTGTAGCATACTCGAGAGCTGCTGCTATTATTAACAGTATTATTGATACACAATACTTAAGCAAGACCTTGAATAGAAGTTTCTTATCAACGTTTCCCTGAAATATTCTTATAGTTAAGCTCACACTATTCTCTAATGCTACAGCATATGCAGAGAGCTCAATTATGGCATATGGATACAGTAATGTTATCAAGAGTGACGATACTAGAACTAATGTTCCTAACTGTCCTGTGCCAAACTTAGAGTACACGTATAATCCTAAGAACTGTCCTGTGTTCATCATTATCACAAACGCGTATAAGGGTCCGACTATGGGTAATGACATTCTTGTCGCTTGAACAAAATTGTTTAAGAATATTCCTAATGCACCCATTCTGAGAGCTTTCTCCATATATTGAGTAGTTTTCTCAAGTATGCTTGTAGGTACCTTAAGTACGTACTTGTATGATAAGTAGGCTGATATCACGTATATGAGTACGAGCACTAGGTAACATATTAGAAACTTCACGATGTATATTACTATGCTTCTAGTTCTGTCTTTCCTCTTCCTCACTATTTATCGAGCTATGACTTTCTCTTGTACTTAATATAGCTTTCATTTCTAATCCCTCACCTTCTCTAATTATCTCTACCTTAACTCGTCTACAGTATCTGGCTGCTTTCAATCTCTCCAATACCATTATCAGGAACTCCTCGAAGCTTAATCCATCATTGGGCTCGTATATTAGCACTTCTGTAACTCTTCTCACAGTAGTTGTCATATTCAGAGAAATATTAACCTCATATGTAACATATCTACCCTAGTGACACCTCACTATAACTTTCAGTCCTCTCCTCTCTTCAGCTATCTTGAATGCTTCAGGACTAGACTCTAGATCGATCACATGAGTGATACACTCATTTAACCTGAGTTCCTTCTTCCTCAGAAGAGTTATGATATGCTCCCACTCTCTGAAAGTTCCACATCTCGATCCTATTAGAGATACCTCATTAACTACTAGTCTAGTATAGTTAATATTCACATTTAAGCCGTGTGTTGACTTAGCTATAACTACCCCACCAGGTCTAACTATGGATAACGCAAGCTCAGCACCTGAAGGTGATCCAGATGCTTCAATAACTATATCTGGCCTTTCTTCAACATTTTTAAAATATTTATCAACCTCCTCTAAGCTCAGAGTCTTGAATCTTCTCCTGAAAAGCTCAGCTCTATGACCTCCCTTCACGATCACTGTCACGTCATAGCCAAGCTTCTCAAATATTAGTGCTGATATATATGCGAGAGGTCCCTGACCTATGATGACGCATCTCCATCCAGCTGATCTAGGTATCGAGTATGCTGCATGTAGTGCTGCTGCAGCTGGTTCTATCAACACTGCATCTAGATCGTCTACATCATCTACTATATGTAGGTTAGAGTATGGTACAGCAACGTACTCAGCCATTCCTCCATCTACATCTATTCCAATAGCTCTCCTATTTATACAGTGCGTGTACTGTCCAAGTTTGCAGAAGATGCATGATCCACATACTATATTTATCTCTGGAACAACTTTCCTACCTATGATCTCTCTCGGAACATCAGGTCCAACATCTTCTACTATTCCAACAATCTCGTGTCCTGGAATTATTGGCAGTTTTCTAGGAGGATAACTACCTCTATACATCGCTATGTCTGTCCCACATATGCCTACGTACCTAACCTTAACGAGAACCCAGCCTCTAGGAACCTTCGGCATCGGAACTCTACATACTTCAACTTCTCTAGGCCTCCTCAAGACGCATGCGAGCATAGAAATATTTTACAGCTAGAGTATAAATAAGACGTTACCGTGAAGAGAATAGGAATATTACTAATAGTGCACCCATGTAGAGAGAAGGAGAATAACGACATAAAGCTGCTAGTAGACGATATAGAGAGTACTCTCTCATCATTATATGAAGATAAGTGCGACATATATGTACTCTCAAGCTTAGAGAAAAACGATATTGAGAACACCTTGAGAATGTTATTAAACAAGTATGATAAGGTTATAGTTCTTCCACTACTTGTGAGAGAGGGATCACATTTTCAAGATATAGAGAACATAGTTAAGAAGATAAAGGAAGAGCATGATGGAAGAGTACTCCTCCTACCTACGCTCACGAGAATAGATTCTGTAAGGAGTGCACTAGTGTCAGAGATAGTTAACGTTATAGGTGTACCACAAAAATTTTTGAGGATATTTGAAGAAACAGGAGACTTATTACTTATCTCTGAACTAAGAATGAACTGTCCCTACTCTGAGGCTGCGAGAGCTGTCAAGAGGAGTAAGATTCTCACTACTGATGATGTGAGGATTCTCACGTTTGTAGATGTTGGGAAGATTTTTCCAGGATTGAAGGTACTTTTTGAAGAAGATTATACAAACTTTTCTTATCCTCCTCAGAGCATAGTAGTGATATGTAGGAGAACGCAAGCTTTAAAAAGCGTATTGAAGAACATAGAGAAAGGTATAACACCTAGTCTGATAATTGCTGTATCACCAGCATTATCTAGAGAGGAGGTAGAGTTGAAGCGTAGTGTACTTAAGCTCAACATACCGACAATAGTGACAGTAGGCTCGAGAGGAGGACCGCACGTAGCTGGAATGATAATATCATCACTGATAGGTGAGGTAAATGAGCGAGGATAGACCTGAACCACTCTCAGCTCATCTACAGGAGCTCAGGAAGAGACTCATAAGAGTCATAATAGCCTTCATCATAGGATTCGTAGCAGGATGGCTACCTGTACCATACTCTAACAATGGTAACGTTCTGTCAGCAATATTCTTAATGGAGTATAGACCTGTAGCAGCATACTTATACTATATGCTTGTTGTACGTCCATTACCTAAGGATGTTAAGGTCATAACTTTAGGATTACTTACACCACTCGAGGTAGCGTTCTACATATGTATGCTATTAGGCACAATAGTGGCAGTACCAGTCCTAGCATTTGAGCTCTACCAGTTCGTTAAGAGGGGACTCTACCCCCATGAGAGAAGAGCATTTAAGATCTACTTTACGGCTGTTGGATTACTCTTCTTTGCTGGTGGAGTATTTGGATACATCGTTATTTATCATGCATTGATAAGACTGTACGTGATCTTGGCACCAATGTTTGGATTAAAACCATATATCTTAGCTAGGAACATAATGAACGAGTTTCTTGGAACAATAATATTTTCAGGAATCTTGTTTGAGACTCCTATAATAATGCTTCTCCTATCTAAGATGGGTATTGTTAACCCAAAATCATACGTAGAGTATAGACCTGTAGTATATGCAATAGCTATGATACTCATAGCAATATTTAACCCAGATCCAACACTGCTGAGCTCAATAATATGGGTAGTAACGTTCATAATCTTGTACGAGGTTGGTATAGTCCTTGCAAAGAGAAGCAGGAGGACATAAAGAAGAGAGGAGACATGTATTAATTCTCTTACCAATACCAATATGCTTGACAAAGATGTCGAGAGAAGAGCTTATAGATAAGATAGCAGTACATGTGAGAGAGATACTTAAGCTAGTAGGAGAGGATCCAGATCGACCTGACCTGAGAGAGACTCCTATTAGAGTTGCTAAGGCACTTCTCGAGCTTACTGAAGGACTACGGAAGGAGCCTCCTCATGTTAAGTTCTTCAAGACTGGTAGAAAAATTGAAAGTTATGTCATAGTTGAGAACATAGAGTTCTTCAGCTTATGTGAACATCATCTGCTACCAGTAATAGGATATGTCTCAGTAGCATACAAACCTGAGCATGATGAGGTTCCAGGACTTAGCAAAGTTGTGAGACTAGTGCAATGGTTTTCTAAGAGACTAATATTACAGGAGAGGTTCACTAGAGAGCTAGCTGAGATCCTTCTAGAGAAATTGAAGGCAAGCTCAGTATACTGTAAAGTATTTGGACTACATCTCTGTACAATGCTTAGAGGAGTCAGATCACGAACATCGAGACTCTTAACAGAGGCTTGGGCAGGTGAGATAACTAGAGAAGAGTTAGATATGTTAAGAAAGCTTGTTAAATGTAAGACACTGAGAATATAGTAGTGAGCTCGAGAGGTCTAGATATAACAACATTCTTCAAGGACACAACTCAACAAGATTCTGCAGATAATTGCATAATATTGAAGGATCCAGAAGTAGAAGAAGCTGTGAAACTCATAAACGCTAACAGGCATAGAAGAGTCATAATAATCTATGGAAAGCTCAGAGCTACGTATGAAGGTAGAGCTAAGGCATCACTTGATCTTGCTCCTAGAATACTCATACTTAAACCTGATGGAACTCTACTAATACATGAATCCACAAAGAGAGAACCAGTCATATGGCAACCACCACGTGCAGTAAACTATGCATCTATAGAGGATGGTGTTCTCACAATAAAATCAACACGTACAAATCCATACGAGGTTGTTAAGATAGAGATACCACTACTCTACTTCCTAGGACTCTTCAATGTTGGGCTAACAGAGAACTACAAGGTAATAGGTACAGAGAAAGATGTTGTAGATCTATTAGTGAGGAAGATAGACATAGTTGAGAAGGGTCTCAAAATAATAGCACGTGAATATCAGACTATTGCAGGAAACATCGATATTCTTGCAGAAGACTCGAATGGTAATATTGTTGTCATAGAAGTGAAGAGAGGTATGGCAGGTCCAGAAGCTGTTCATCAACTTAAGAGGTATGTAGAAGTATTATCAAAAACTTCTCAGAAACCTGTAAGAGGAATACTTGTAGCAGAAGATATATCGTCAAGTGCGTACAAGTACTTGAGAGATTATGGGTTCAAGTTCGTTAGGATTAGTAGAAAACTGTTAGAGGATCTACAGAGACAGTTAACATCTTAAGGAGCCACATATGTCAGTAAGGTAAGTATGAGTAATATCACTATCACTAGTGCAACATGTTCAGCATATAGTAATCCTATGCTCTTAACCATACTCCAAGTCTTACTTTTATCTTCAGGAGTCTTAGATAATGCGTGAAGTATCAATGCTGCGAAGAATAGTACAGAATCAGCTGTAGGTACTGCAAAAAGTAGAGCTATCATGCATGCTAGAACTCCCTTAACAACTGCGAGAACTGGTGTAGTTAATCCTCCTGGTCCATAGTTGATACATACACCAAGGTAGAGTAGTTCTGATGATGTAAATCCAGCACCAACTATGGGGACTAGTGGTAGTATGTATGATTCTGCTATTCCTACAGCATTTATCTCAGTCTTACAGACAGTCTTAGCCATTGATAACGGTATCTCTATTCCTAGTCCTGCTATGAAGCTTGATACGTATATTAACGTTACTGCAAATATCAGATATAGCCAGAGTCTATATAGGCTGTCCTTAGGTCTCTTAAACATGTCACTCTACCTCCCTAATTCTAGATAATGCTAGCTTTATACATGCTGCAGGAACTTTAGAGAGATCTATTCCAAGTATCTTAGTTAAGTCCTCTATCACGGTCTTAACAGTAGATCCATAAGAGCTCATGCACTTTCTCATTAATGCTTCCATATCTTCAACACAGCTCCAAGGATATACTATCCAGACTCCCGGATCCACATTTAGAGCTGAGTAATCAGGTATGAACTTTGCTTTCCCAACCTTAACATGGAGAGCAGCTGTCTTAACATCGACGTTTGTAAATCTTTTCTCAATCATCTCTTTAGCAAACTTCAAAGTATCTCCAGTATCAGCAACATCATCTACAATAAGTATCTTCTTACCAGAGAGATCTTCATTAGGAATGTCATGCCTAATCTTAACCTCTGGCAAGGTTGTTCCAGGTGCTGGCCAATGTTCAAGCTGTATCACAAGTATGTCCTTCACATTTAATACATCACTTATAACCATAGCTGGTACAAGTCCTCCTCTAGCTATAGCTACTATAACATCAGGTCTCCACCCACTATCAAGAATCTTCTCACATAGTTTAACCATGTGACTATACACGTCCTCCCACGACAGAACCATGACACTGAACTTCTCGGCCACAGAGGTCTAGCTTAGAAGGGGTCTTTAACAGATTCCTTATGCGTCTGGCGGCCCCGCCGGGATTTGAACCCGGGACCTACGGCTTAGGAGGCCGCCGCTCTATCCGGGCTGAGCTACGGGGCCCTCTTGCTCACGATTCTCTTACTCTAACCTTTTTAAGGGTTTCTTAACGATATTAATCTCAGATGAGGTTAGTGGGGATCTCTGAGCTCAGTGATGATAGGGTCCCCCTTACCGATGTCTATATATATCCTAGTGATATCGTTAAGCTCCTGCAACTAGTCTTAAATTATTATGTGAGGCTCTATGAATGATGAGCTACATAGAGATCTCGAAACCCTCCACAACCACGAGTACCGTGCCAACAAGCACCGATGTACAGACGCCACCAATAACGACGATAGCACAGGACATAGTTGCAACAGAGGCGACTGTTAGAGAAGCGTTAAGTAAGATAGCACCATCATATGGAAGATCGATAGTACGTGAACCACCAATAGACATGTACGATGAAGGAGATAGGATAGTACTCATGATAGATATGCCTGGAATACCAAAAGAGAACATAAAGGTCAGAGTAAGTATAGATACTGTAGAAGTATCAGCAGTACCTCACGGATTGAACGGTGGAAAGCTTATGAAAGCTGAGAGATTAGCAAACTTTAGATTGTATAGGAGAATACAGTTACCATGTAAGATAAAGCTTGGAGACGTTAAAGCATACTTGAAGGATGGAGTCCTCTATATATATCTTCCCAAACTTCTAGACACTACCGAATCTCTAGATATCACGATAGAGTAAGAAGGATCTACATAGTCTGACACGGCTTTTAAAAGTATCTATCGGTGATTTATAGACAATGAAGGGTTTATATATAGCATCTAGAGCATACTTCACTTAGGCATAGGGAGATGGAG
>JAADDN010000131.1 GCA_013153895.1 Thermoproteota archaeon
GAGTATGTATAATAGATGAGATAGATAAGATGGATGCTAAGGATAGAGTAGCAATGCATGAAGCATTAGAACAACAGACAATATCGATAGCTAAGGCAGGGATAGTAGCAACATTAAATGCTAGATGTGCAGTACTTGCAGCAGCTAATCCAGCATTTGGAAGATACTTACCTAATAGGACTGTTGCAGAGAACGTGGATCTACCTGTCACATTATTATCACGTTTCGACTTAATATTCATCATAAGAGATCAACCAATGTTAGAACATGATAAGAAAGTTGCAGAACATGTAACAACATTACATAGTGGTGAGCTTCCACCAGAATTTAGAGACATAATACCTCCAGACCTACTTAGGAAATATATAGCATATGCTAGAAAGTACGTTAAGCCTAGATGGACAAAGGAAGCTAAAGACATAATAATGCAGTTCTACATAAATCTGAGAGCTAAATCATCAGATCCTAACTCACCAATCGCAATAACAGCTAGACAACTTGAAGCACTTATACGTCTAGCAGAAGCAGAAGCAAAGATGAGGCTTAGCCCACTTGTTGAGAGAGAGGATGCTGAGAGAGCTATAATGTTATTTGAGAAGTTCTTGAAGAGTGTTGGAATAGATGTTGAGACAGGTAAGATAGATATAGATATAATAATGACAGGTAAGCCTAGAAGTAAGCAGGAGAAGTTTGCAATACTTAGAGACATAATTGCTAAACTTGAAGAAGCTAATGGTGGTAAGCCAGTTAAGATAGAAGACGTTATTAAGGAGGCTGAGAGTGCTGGTTTAGATAGGCAGACTGTTGAGCAGATGCTTAACCTAATGATTAAGAATGGTGATCTATACATGCCTAAGCATGGATATATTAAGAGAGTCTCAACATGATGATCAAGAGTATAGTACAAATTTTCTAAAGAACTCAGCAACACCTTCACCACTTGGTCGTGAGAGCACTATCTTAGCAACATTTTTCAATCCCTCAGTAGCATTAGCTACAGCTACGGGCAGGCCAACGCTACTTAATAGTTCGATATCGGTATCGCTATCTCCTATAGCAACTATATGCTCTGTAGGTATTCCTGATATTTCTGAGTAAAGTTTAACAGCTGTACCTTTGTTAACTGTTCTAGGTATTACATGTATAGCATATCCACTATATCTCACATCTAGGCAGTTTAGGCCATATTTGTCTAATAAATTCTTAATAAAGTTAATCGCGTAATATGGATCTATACCTGGAAGTGGATAATATGCGAAATCTCTTCTCCTATACTCATTCTGGTAACTTTCTCTCACAATTTTTCCAATAGCTTCTTTTTGAATTATTTCTCTACTCTTCTCAATATCTTCTTCATAGTCTGCACATATATCATATAGTTTTCCTCTATACCATAGTAAGCACCCATTCTCAGATATTATTGGACATCTTGAGAAGTCTAGACCTATGTATCTTGCTAATGACATAGCTACTATATGGCTGTTTCCTGTTGCTAATCCGATCTCTATGTCTATTCTCGTGTCTAATGCTTCTCTTATTGCTGCTATAGCTTCAAGACTGAGTCTCTCTGTGTTTCTATCTTCTGTTAATGTTCCATCTATGTCTAATATTATGGATCTTATATTAATTCTATGCATTATTTCTCAAGTTTTAGAGAGCTTGTACCTCTTTATCATCGCTTTAACTTTCTCTGTAAGACCTGGTAGGTGACTTTCTCTCTCTATGAACTTTATTACTTGTGCTAGAAAGGCTTCATCTTTCTCATCTTGACATTTTATCCATATTCTACCATTCTGTCCAACTATCACATCACAGTTTAGCTCTTCCTTAAATAATGCTACCATTGACCCTTTCTTACCTATGACTCTAGGAACTTTTACAGGCTGTATCTCAACTATTGTTCCTGTAGTGATTTTTCCTAGCTTGGCCTCCTTTATGGTTAGTGTTACTGGGATCTCGTATGCTAGGTTGAAGTCTATTATTCTTGCAAGTATTACATCATTTATGTCTAATAGTGTTCTTAGGTCTGTTGTTGTTATATCAACGTACTTTAATGTTGCTTCTTGTAGTGGTAGGTATGCCTTGTATGGTGATTTTATATCTACTTCCCAACCTGTTACTAAGATGTCTGTTATGTATCCTATAACTATGTCTCCTACTCTTGGCTTGTATGTCCCGCTTAGTGGTATCACGTTTATGTCACGTTCATTTTTAATGTCTACTAATGCTACTGTTGATGCGTATGCGCAGTTTCCTTCCCAATATACTGCTCCTGTAACATTGTATTCCCTTGTTGCTATTGGGTCTCCTGGAAGTACTATCTGTCTGTTAGTGACGTAGAGAGTCATGATCGTTATGTTGTGACTCCAAGTATCTTAACTTCACCTTCACCATGAGTGAGCTCGTTAACTCTAGATATCAAGCTGTCCTGTAATCCTGCAGGTAGCTCAAGTCTAAGTATTAGCGTTCCATCACTCTCATATCTCTCTGAGGTTACTTTACCCATCTTTGCTAGAACGTTCTTAGCTTTATGTGAGTACTGTGGTGGTATTCTGACCTCGACCTCAGCTATCGCGACCTTTATTGGTAAGACCTTCTGTAGCTGTTTCAATATGTTATTTATCTGCTCTTCAACAGACTTAAATGGATCTATCGCAGCACCAACCTGTTCGAGAGCATTTTCAACTCTCTGAGGAGGTACTGGAGTCTTCGTTCTAGTATCTATACAGTTCCTACATATCCACTCAATTATCTGTCTCTTCTTCTGCTCTATCAATCTTCTACGTTGCTCAGCTGTGAGTGGTAGCTCACCTTCCTTCAATATCCTCTCAGCTATCTTTCTGATGTCTGTTGTTCCGAAGACCTTCATTAACGCTGACTCACTTGCTCTGAGACCCTTCTTAGCGTCTTTATATACTGTATCTGAGATCAATATCTTGTCTATGCTTATTGGCTTGCCAAGTCTGAACTCTAGGGCCAGGTCTGGATCTACAAGTATCTCAAAATGTTCACCTTTAGCGTCGTACTTTGCAATAGCTACCTTCTTACTCATCTTAAGCTCACTCTTAGTCTAGGTTAGAGAAATTTATTCTTTTCCTAAGAACCCTACTGCTGCTTTATTTCTGAAAGTATCTTACTTATCTCATCCTTAGTCAACTTTCTGAACTTTCTCTCATATATGTCTATGATTCCTATCTCCATCTTGTCAGGTTCAACGCTCTCTATGACCTTGCTTAAAGCCATTATTGCAAGCTTGATACACTCGTTCAATGTCATATCGTACCTATAGTTCTTCTCTAGAAAATCCAGTATTGTTGATGCTCCTGAACCTACAGCTGTAGCATAGTATCCAAAGTATATTCCTCCTGGATCAGTCTGGAATAGTCTTGGACCATGTCTATCAACTCCACCAACTATGAGAGCTGCACCGAACGGTCTGACTCCGCCATGTTGAGTATATGCTTGCTTCAGATCACTTATCCTCTTTGTTAAGAGTTCAACATCTATAGGTTCATCATAGAGTAGTCTATGTATCTGAGCTTCATATCTAGCATACTCTATCAGTACTCTAGCATCTGCTAGAAGTCCTGATGGAGCTACAGCTACGTGCTCATCTATCATATATATCTTCTCTATGCTCTCGAGATCTATCAGTGGACTTATCCTTCTCTTCTCTGCTGCAAGAACGACACCCTCCTTACATTTTATGCCTATGGTTGACCAACCTTTCTTGACAGCCTCACCTGCGTAACGTACCTGATAGAGCTCTCCTTCTGGGCTGAATATGGTTATTGCCCTATCGTAACCATATGCTACAGGGGAAAACATGTCAAAGAAGACGCGAGTACATGCTTATTAAACTTCTCTCTAGAGACATATCGTGTAGGGATCGCAAGTGTCCACGTATCATATAGAGAAGATACCTGCTAAAAAGTATACGAGAGGTAAAGTTGAAAGTATAGAGAAGGAGCTCGTGAGAACATGCGAATGTACATTACTGATAGACGGAAGACAACACTGCACTATAAGAGCAGTACCAAGAGACTTAGAAATTCTTGGTGAAGGATACTCAATAATTCTAGGGTACTTACCTGAGCAGGTATACATATTTAAAGCAGAAGAAGATGAGCTCATAATCAACACTTTAACAGGAGGAAAATATGAACATTATGTTCCAAGGAGGGAGAGAGGTCCAAAGTTAGATTCTGAAACGGTGATCAACTTAGCAAGAGAGGCTGAGTACTATAAGATAAATAGCATGATAGACGTCTCAATACTATACGACCTAGATAAGAGAAGAGTTCTAGGAATCATATTTGAGAGAAATATAGATTCAATGACGTATAAGATAGTAGGTCTAGCATATAGATCTAAAAGCATGCTTACAAATTTAGCGATAGCTACTACAATGAGTATAGATTCAACATTTATAAACAATCTTCAACTACTTAACTTAGCATTACTCATAACAACTGGAACAGTAACTTATGATGCTGTGAAGACTGCTGATAAATATGGTACATATCTTGTAGGTGATGTAAATACTAGAGAGGAAGAGTACATAATTTATACAGGTACCTGATCACCATTCTATAAACTTATCACCGAGATCTTCCAGTATTGGACCTACGTCAGGTCTACCTTGTCTGAGACCTTTACCAGCATATTTTGAGAGATCTTCACCACGTATAAGCTTTACGAGATTTACAGCATGTTTTCTAGCTCTATCGATCGCTATATTATAGAGCTCTTTCGGATCTTCACTCTCATCTTCATGAACTGTAACGTCTATTATTGGTTTACCATACTCAATCTGGAGAAGTACTAGTCCCATAGATGCTACAGCATATGTTAACTTATCAGTCAACGTCTTACCTATCCATCCTAGAACTAGAACACCATCACATTCTTGTTCTACTATTAGTTTTCTTGCAGCCCATGGCGTATTCTTAAATCCAGGTACTGTTATCCTCAGAATCTGTGCTCTAGGTACAAGTTTCTGTATTTCCTCTATAGCATGTCTAGCCATGTCAACTCTTGCAAAAGTTGTATCAACTATGCCTATCTTCATCTCTTCACCACCTTAAGATAAATCTCGTATAGTTCTCTACCACTTATCAGTACCGTGTTCAACTTCTCCGCTATTCTTCTACAATCTTCAAGGCTTGGAACATCAATGCTATCATTAAGTACTTCGCATATCACTAATGCTGGCTCTATGTTAGCTAAGTTGGAGAGTATTAGTGAGAGCTCTGTGTGTCCCCATCTTGAGCCTACTCTACCTAACAGTACAGGTACGTGTCCTGGAGCATAGAACTTGGTATAGAATTCTTCTCTTGCAACATCTACCTGTCCTTCTAAGACTAGTTTAACTATTTTTGAGAGCTCTCTTATTGTTAATGCTCTATCAACATCTCTTATGCCTGTCTTAACATTAACATGATTAACCCATATCGAGAATGCTGGTTCATCACCATATCTAGGCTTCTTCACTAGTCTCGAGAGTCCATCTAAGCCAGCTAGTAATCGAGTATGTAGTTCAAGTCCAAGTCTCCTACCTATATCGTATGTAGTTACGAAGCATATCAGTCCCCCCGCTATCTTTCTCATCAATCGGATCTTCTCGGGTGTCATCATGCTAGCTCTAAATACGATATCTACCTCACATTCACGATCCTCAAAGTCGAATATTAGGACTGGTTCACCACTTCTAAGCTTCTCTATAGCTACATCAATCATCTAGACTCTACCTAACTGCATTATGACTACTATAAATGTTTTATTGAGTGTTGCACCCTATGGCTAAACTGTTTGTTTATGATTGAAACTTGAGGAGTATGTTATGTGGCTCTATCTCGCTTCTACCTATGGGCGATATTTTTGCTAGTCTAGCTTTTCTCCAACATTCTTGTATGCTTCTAGCTCCTATATAACCCATTGCTGCCTGTATGCCGCTCACGAACTCTTTAACTATGGTCTCTACAGGTCCTCTATATGGTACCAATCCTTCAACTCCTTCTGCTATGTCCTTGACCTTCCTACTATACCTATCGACTGCGAACCTCCTCTTCCTAGCTCCCTCGCTAGCCATCCCTCTATAGTACTTATACTTTCTATCTCCTATAGATATGACTGGGCTTGGTGACTCATATGCTTGTGCTAGAACTCTTCCAAGCATTACACACCATGCTCCTACTGCAAATGCTTTCACAGCATCTCCTGGAGTTTTTATACCTCCATCAGCAATTATGGGAACTTTAAGACCGTACTCTAATGCTGCATCTGCTACCTGAGCTGTAGCCCATAATGTTGGTGCTGCAACTCCAGTAACAATACCTGTACTACATATAGATCCACTAGCTATACCTACTCGAAAACCATCTATCTTATCTAGTTTATTAATTATCTCGACAGCAGACTCGTATGTCCCTACGTTACCTATCACTAAGTCTGCAGACAACTCTTTAGATATCTTCTTCAATGATTCTAATATTCTAGCGTTTGCAGCATTAGCAACATCTAGAACTAGAACATCGACGTACCTATCAAGCTTCCTGATCCTTTCATGATCGAACGGTGATATAGCAGCACCAACCCTGAGCCTACCTTCATCATCTATGCAGGGAGTGAAAGGCTTGTTCTCCTCTAGAGACCATATCGTTACTATTCCTTGAAAAGTCTCAGAAGAGTCTACTAGAGCTACAATGTCAACCTCATTATCTATCATAATGTTACGAAGCTCTTCAGGTCTTGTATATAGTTCAGCTACTACAGGACTTCTAACATGTTCTACAACTCTATCATCAGGATATTTAACACAGTCAATCTTTCTTATAAATCCAATAATCTTTCCGTCATTAACCACTGGAAGATACTCTATAGAGAGCTCTCTCATTATCTGTAGAACTTCCCTACATTTTCGTGAAGGATCTACATAACATAGATACACTGGATATTGAGGAGCTTCCTTAACCTTCCTAACTTTCTCAACTTGCTCATCTATAGTCATGTTTCTATGAATTATACCTATACCTCCAAGTCTTGCGAGAGCTATAGCCATCTCATGCTCTGTCACAGTATCCATGGGAGATGAGACTATTGGTATGTTTATCCTAACACTTTTTGAAACATTAGTAGATACATCTACCTCAATAGGCTCAACTTCTGTATATCCAGGAAGTAGTATGACATCGTTAAATGTTGGAATTATGTCTTGAGGTAATTTTTCTCGAAAGACCATTAAGCAGAGCTAGATCTATGAGATAGGTTAAATATTTAACGTCTCTCGAAACATCTTATAAACCCCCTCTGATAATCGTTAAGTGGCAATGCTGTTAGACTTAAGTAGAGATATTTCAGAGAGCACCAAAGTATTTTACCTTTACCCAAAGGTGAGCATATTAGAATGGTCTAAACATGAAGTACATGGTTTTCGATCAGAGGTAATATACATGATTACTCACGTATCTACGCATGTAGATGCACCAGCACACTTCATAAAGAATGGAAAGACTGTTGATCAGCTTGAAATAGAGAGATTTATAGGTCATGTAGTAACTCTAGACGTCAGAGATAGACATGTAATTACGAGAAGAGATGTAGAAGAAGCAATATCGAGGACTGATTATAGGAAGGGAGATGCAGTATTTCTATATACAGGATGGGCAGAAAAATATGATAGTGATGAATATATAAGTAAGTGTCCTGGAATTGATAGAGAGGCTGCAGAATACCTAAGAGATCTAGAAGTTAAGTTGGTAGGTATAGATTCTCCAAGTATAGATCCAGCAGAATCAACAACATTTGATGCACATAAGATACTTCTAGAAGCTGAGATCCCCATAATAGAGAACTTATGTAATCTCGATAAGATA
This sequence comes from Thermoproteota archaeon, assembly GCA_013153895.1. Classification (GTDB taxonomy): domain Archaea; phylum Thermoproteota; class Thermoprotei; order Thermoproteales; family Thermocladiaceae; genus JAADER01. The sequence goes on from JAADDN010000131.1 coordinate 7,875, forward strand.
GTTAACAGAAGAGTCAGATATTACGCATTCCCACTTAAACTAGCTAGATGCTCTGCATCTCCTGTGAGGGTTATAGTTGAGTTATGATTATCCTGGAACAACTATCCTATAGACAACTACCTCACCAGCTGTTGGAGACTTTCTCACTATCTTTATCACATCCCCAGGTTTTGCTCCAATTATTCTCACAAGTGGATCACTAGCCCTGATCCAAGGTATCTGCCATGGTGCTGCATTCATCTGCTTCAATATTCTCTTAGCCTCGTCCTTAGGCACTATTTCTGCATGTGGAACAAGCTCATGCTCAGCTATCTTCGAGAGTAGAATCTTCTCCTTCTTACTTGATTTAGATCTTGAAGATTTAGAGGACATAGTTCAAGTAGTAGGTTGCTGAGAGGACTAATAAAGGTTATAATATGACGCCGGGGGTAACCCAGCCCCTCTCATCCACCCAGGATTCCCTGGGCGTTGGGGGTGGGCTAACTCTACAATTAGTGAACCACTTTTTAAATGTTTCTGAGATGTTGAGAGAAGACTTAAGTAGGGGGATTTAGCTTATCGTTTTAATGTCCTTAATAACTACGCCATCAATTGAGACGTGGGAGCCTAGGACCTACGTAGGTAAGCTAGTGAAGGAGGGCAAGATAAAGTCTATAGATGACATATTTAGACTTAACTTACCAATAAGAGAGCCAGAGATAGTAGACTACCTGTTACCGGACCTCAAGCATGAGGTTCTAAACATAAACATAGTACAGAGACAGACAGAGCATGGAGAGGTAAGTCAGTTTCAGGTCCTGGTAGTAGTAGGTAATGGAGATGGATATGTAGGCGTTGGTATAGGAAAAGCAAGACAGATAAGTGTTGCAATAGAGAAAGCTATCAGAGAAGCAAAACTAAACATAATACCAGTAAGAAGAGGATGTGGATCCTGGTACTGTCTCTGCAATGAACCTCACAGCGTACCATTCAGAGTAGAAGGAAAGTGCGGAAGCGTGACAGTAAGACTCATACCAGCACCAAAAGGAAAAGGACTAGTAGCAGCAGACCCACTCAAGGCAGTACTTAGACTAGCAGGAATAAGAGACGTATGGACCTGGACAAAAGGAGAAACTAGAACAACAATAAACTTCGTAAAAGCATGTTTCGAAGCATTAAAACAGACATACAAGTTCAGACTCTAATAAGAATAACAGGAACAGACATACCTTATAAAGGAGATAACTCTCAAATAATGTCAAGGAACCCAGAATAATGCCATTATTAACATTAGAACTTGAGAACTTTGGACCAATAATAAGAGGAAGAATACCATTAAACAGACTCACAATCCTGATAGGACCAAACTCCTCCGGAAAAACTTACGTAACAGAACTCATATACATTATCATAAAAACCTTTAGAAAAATTCGAAAAACACGCTATCTCTTACTTGATAATAATATCATAAGTAAGTTAAATCCTCTAGTACAACTTGTTAAAAATAAAATAACTGAACAAATTAATAAAAACGTTAAAAACATAGAAATCTCAATAAGCTCACAAGAATTTTTAGAAAAACTTGAAGAATTCATTAGCAGCGAATTTTCTAAAAACTTTATAAAAATCTTAGAAAGAACATATAAGACAAAACCTGAAAAATTAGTAACGGCAGATCACGAGCAATCAAACATAAAGATATCACACCCAAACGTTGAATTAAACATTAATATTAACAAGAGAACAAGCACGTTAAATGTTAATACAAAAATAGTTAAGTTCCCTGAAATAAAGATACAGATAAATCCTATTAAGGAGAATTACGAGATAGCCTTTCAGCAGAAAGTTAACAATAAAATCTTAATAAGTATTTACACAAGTATAGATAACATAACTAGCAGAACAACAGATATCCTATTACTGAGATCACTCATGAAATTATTAAGAAACTTTCTAGAAGACCCTATAAGGGTATTAGGAGACAT
>JAADDN010000076.1 GCA_013153895.1 Thermoproteota archaeon
TACTCGACTCACATGAAGAATAGAAAGATTGAAAGAATAAGAATAAGACAAAAACAACAGAAAAACACAACAAAAAACAAAAACAAACAAACAGAAAACACACCCCGACACACATGAAAAATTGAAGCATATGAAAGATGATGTTTATTAAAGATATGTGATAGCTCTTGTTATGTTTCTTGTTCTTTGCATTGGTGTCCTTGTTGTCTTAGTTCGTGTATTATGATTTCTGCTAGTGCCCATTCTGCGTCTGGTAGTCCTTCGAATATTAGTTTGTTGTTTAGGTATATTTTTACTGTTTGTGATCTTTTTTCTATTATTTCTATTTTTTCTATGCAGGTCATTTGTTTTATTATGTCTTCTATTTCTTTTAGCCAGGATCGTAGTGTGTATAGGTAGTATTCTGGTCCTTCGAATGTTATTACTATGCTCATAAGCTATTGTTTAATAGTTTGGTATTAGTAAGTTTATCCTTGTATGCGTAGGGTCTTGGTTATTGGTCATAGGGGGGCTTGTGGTTATTTTCCTGAAAATACTTTACTTTCTTTGAAGAAGGCTGTTGAGATGGGTGTTGATGCTGTTGAGTTTGATGTTAGGATGACTAAGGATGGTGTTTTAATACTTTTTCATGATGAGAAGCTTGATAGATTGTTGAAGATTCATGGTAGGGTTAGGGATAGGACTTATGATTTTTTGAAGAAGTTTACTATTAGAGGTGAGAAGATTCCTACGTTAGAGGAGGCGTTGCAAGTTCTGAAGAATAAGAATGTGAAGATAGTTGTAGAGGTTAAGGAGCCTGATACTATTGGTAAGATTCTAGATGTTATCTCTAGGTCAGGTATAGAGAAGGATCGTTTTATCATAGTATCATTCTATCATAATATTATGAGAAATGTTAAAGAGAATGGTTATAAGTTTGGTGCAATATTCGTATGTAGACCTATAAGTCTTAAAAACATGTTTAGCGATAATCTACCTGACATAGTTCTTCCACGTCAAGACATGCTTGATAAAGAGCTTGTCGAAGAAGCTCATAATCTAGGCATGATGGTTGGTACATGGGTCATAAACGATGAGACAGATCTTCAGAAGGTTCTAGATCTTGGAGTAGATATGGTAGCATCAGACTATCCTGACAAGATCATTAGAGCTTTAAGACAGACTAAGCTCTTCTAAGCTCATCAACTATCTTACTAATCTCCTCACTAATCTTATCCATAAGATCTCTACTTGGTCTACCTCTATACGTAACGTTCTTCAGAATCTCCATTCCTGCTTCTGATAATCTCCTCGTAAGCTCCTTATCAGCTGATGATGCCCAACCATATGATGATATTATTATGAATCTCTTTCTAAGACCTTTAAACTTTGAACATATCATAGAAACTAGATTATCTATTAATGGATTCAGAGAACCTTCATATGTTGATGCTCCGAGAACTATCAGATCAGAATCTAAAGAATCGCCAAGAACATCAGACTTGTTAGAGTGTACTTTATCAGTGAACTTATAAATCTTCAACTCTATATCCTTCTCCTCAAGCTTCTTAACTATGCTCATGATCATCTCCTCAACGTTTCCATACATTGACGAATATATTACAACCACCTTAAACTTACCACTAAACCTCTCACCACGAGCCCAAGCTAAGTAACTTCTAACTATAATATCAGGCTTATTAACCCAGACTAGACCATGACCAGGAGCTATAATCCTGTAGTTTATTCCTATGCTAACTAGCTTATCAACAGCCTTAATCACATGTTGACTATATTTAGCAACTATATTTGCAAAATAATCACGAGCATGTGGAAGATACTCCTCTATCACACTATCTGAAGAATCTATGAAACTTCTAGGTATAGAATAACCACCAAATGCATCACACGTAAAAAGTATCTTCTCATCCGCATAATAAGTCATAGCAGTATCAGGCCAATGAAGCCAGGGCGTGTGTATAAAAGTGAGCTCAACATCTCCTAAAACAATCTTCTCACCATCTTTTAACGGTCTAAAGTTAGGTAATGATCTTCCTAGAAATCCCTCTAACATAGATTTAGCAAACTGAGTACCTAGAAGTTCAACGTTTTCTAGAAGTCTAAGAAGTATGTTAAGAGTACCTGTGTGATCAGGCTCAGTATGTTGAACAATTATCTTCTTAATATCTCTAAGATCAATAATGCTCTCTATAGCATCAATAAAGATACTAGAGAACTCTCTCTTCCAACCATCAATAAGTATAGCACCTTCACTCGTCATTACTATGTAGGCATTATACGTTATTCCTTCAGGAATAGGCCATATACCTTCGAAGAACCTCGTATCAGTATCATCAAGCCTCAGCAAGTATACTCTATCTGTCAACTTGTAGATTCTGTACGTAGTCATCTATATACCTGACATAAGATGTTTTTACGAGATATTTAAATGATACTGTAAGCTTTAGTTAGTTTTCCGAACTTTCATACATTAAGATCTTAATCAGACACAGGTTACCTATAGGAAATATGTGACCAATGGTTTATTAAGTCCTTAAAAATATAGTAGACACATGAGCTTCATGGAGGACTTCGAGAGATGGATGAAGCGAGTAATGAAGTTCTTTGAGGAGATGGAGAAGGAGATGTTAGCAGAGTTTGAGAGACTTGAGAGATTGAGCAGAGAGCCTACAAGATTCTTCACTGTCGGTAAGCCTAGAGTATACTATTACGGTTTCGAGATCACGATAGGACCTGATGGTAAGCCTAGGATAAGAGAGTTCGGAAACATTAGGCCAAGGATAGTTGAGGCTGGAGAAGGTAAGCCTATCATAGAGGTTCAGGAAGATATTGAGCCCCTTACAGACGTTATAGAGGAGAATGATAAGATTAAGGTGATAATGGACATGCCTGGAGTAAACAAGGATGACATAAAGGTCACAGTGACTGAGGATGGTAGAAAGCTCATAGTCTCTGCGAGAGGAGAAGATAGGAGATACTACAAGGAGATCGAGCTACCAGCTCCTGTAGATCCTACTAAGGCTAAGGCAACGTACAGGAATGGAGTTCTAACAATAGAGTTGGAAAAGAAGGAGAAAAAACAAAAAGGAGTAGACATAAAGGTAGAATAAGATTCTTTCTAAGTAGACCACTCTAAGTATATTTCCTAGCTCTCTCCTCTCTCGAATAGACCTTCGCTAATGCCGTAGGTATTCCAAGCCTCTTTTTCTTAACCTCTACATAAGATACTACCGAGAGAGCTACAATAGTTAGAACGTACGGTAATGCGTAGAGTAGGTAAGGTGAGACAGGTACTCCTAGTAGAGGTAGTACTCTAGCAAGAGAATCGGAGCACGCTATGAGATATGATCCACCTATAGCATATATTGGATGCCAGAGACTGAACATTGCTAATGCAATAGCAAGCCATCCTTTACCAAGCGTTACTCCTGTAGACCACTCTGGTATCACTACTAGGGAGTAGTATGCTGCACCAAGCCCGACTAATGCTCCCTCTATTGCTGTTGCTATATACCTAACCTTGTCTATTGGTACTCCAAGTCTATCAGCAACATGTGGATTCTCACCAACAATCCTTATCTGATAACCTAGCTTAGTCCTATATAGAAGATACCAGAGACCTACTGCTATAACTATTGATAATATTATCACAGGATCAAGTTCTAGACCAAACACGTTTATCATAGGCATAGAAATGTTCTGTGGTAATGGAATACCAACAAGAGATACACCAAAAGTATAGCTTAGTCCAAGACCAAGCATCGATACTGCAAGACCAGACACTATATGGTTAAGTCTCAAGTGAACTGTCAATACTGTGAAAATCATGTTGAATGCTAATGCAGATGCTGCAGCAGCAATAAAGGCAAGAACTAGGTTTCCAGTATATACTGCTACAGCATATGCAACTAATGCCGCTATCGCAAAAAATCCCTCTATACCTAAGTTAAGAAGACCAGCCCTCTGCACTATCAGTGATCCTTCTGTAGCTAGCAGATACACTGTAGCTCTCTCGAGAATTCCATTAATTATGATGAGCAGTCTCATTTTCTATCACCTTTTGATCTAGCGTTGATAAGTCTTATCTCTATCCTATACCTAGTGAAGAAATGTACTAGAAGTATACATATGAGTAATAATCCTTCTAATGCATCAGTCATGTATGAAGGTATGTTAAGTGTTGCCTGCATCGTGTAACTGCTCGAGTATAATGCTGCGAGAAGTAGAGAAGATAGGATACTGTACTCTACTCTAAGCTCGCAGAGCCAGGCAGCTATTATTCCAGAGAACCCGTAGTATGCTATAAATCCAGGTTCTAGAAACTTAGCAGCATATGATAAATATAGTGCTCCAGCAATACCAGCATAGAATCCACTTAAGAACATTACTATACATATTAGTCTCCTATACCTCAACCCTACGTAATCAATCACTCTAGTACCTTCAGCAAGTATAGACATCTCTAGACCTAGCCTCGTCCTCTCTATCATGAGCCAGGCCAGGAACGTGAGAACTGCTAGAGCTATTAGGGCAGACGTTACTGGACCTATGTTAGGAAGCTGATAGTTCTGTGGTAGAGGAAACGTTTCTGGAAAACCTACACTGCTTCTCCAAGGTCCGTAACAGAGGTAGTTTAATATGCTTGATGCTACGTAAAGCATCATTAATGTTGTAACAGCCTCATTAGCTTCTGTATATGCTCTCAATACACCACATATGAGACACCAAGCACCTCCAGCTAGCCCTCCCAAGATTATGACTAGGAGGTACGATAATGGTGGTGGAACGTTAGGTATTATTGACGCTATCCATAATAGGAATATGGCACCTATAATGTACTGACCATCCTGACCTATGTTCCATAAGCCAGCTCTAAACGAGATTATAGCACTAATACAACATAATGAAACTGGTATCAAGTTCATTATTGTTAGAGGAAACGAGTATGGTGCAAATGAGCCAACAATGAGATACTTATAGAAGAGTATGGGATCTATACCTAGAGCAGCAACTATAGGTGCAGCAATGAGGAACGATACTAAGATAGCTATAATAGTGTACAATATCTTCAATCTTCTAGGAAGCTTCTCCCTTCTCTTAACAACTATCCTTATAGGAGACATCTCAACTATGCTAACATCTCTCTCAGCTCACTAACATCAACATCCTGTTTATTAGCTTCATAGATTACTTTACCATCAACCATAACCATAATCCTGTCACTAAGCTTCAGAACCTCATCAATATCCTCAGATGTAAACACTATACTACATCCCTTATCTCTAAGTGAGATAAACATGTCATGTATAAGTTTAGTAGTCTCATGATCAAGTCCCTGAGTAGGGTATGATGCTATGATAAGCTTGATCTCACGATTAAGAAGCTCTCTAGCAAGTATTACTCTCTGAATCATTCCTCCAGATAAGTCAGCACATGGTACATCAACTATATCATCTCTTAATCCAACTAATGTAAGGATGTTACGAAGATGCTTATCATCATACTTATAGAATCCTAACTTTGTAGTAAAGATATCTAGATCTCTCATTATGAGATTCTCCCTTACTGTTAAAGATAGTGCAGAACCAATACTTAACCTATCGTCAGGTATGTATGCTACTCCTAGCTTTCTAACATCACTACTCCTCAACCTTGTTATATCTTTCCCAAACATTATTATTTTACCACTCTCAATATTTCTAACTCTCGCAATAGCTTCAAGAAGCTCTCTCTGACCTGAATCTGCTGGACCAATTATGCCTACAATCTCTCCTTCTCGTACATTGAAAGATAGATCCCTCACTTTTAACCTATTTGAATCATCTTTAACATATAACTTCTCAACAATTAGGACAATTTCTCTCTCTTGAGATCTCAAGGTATTGTCTGAACACTTTCTTTCAGAATCTTCAAAATATCTTCCAAACATAGCTTCAAGTAGCTCTCTCTTACTTACCTCACTTACCTTCTTAGTAAAGATCTTCTTACCTTTCCTCAATACTGTTACTCTATCAGCAATTTCAAATACTTCGTCAACCTTGTGAGTTATGAATAGGACCGCCTTACCAGACTCCTTTAACTGTCTCATAATTCTGAGAATCATGTCTCTATCCTTCAATCCTACTAGAGATGTAGGCTCATCAAATATGTATATCTTACCATCTCTTAACAGTGCTTTAAGTATTTCAACTCTAGCTTTCTCACTTGCAGAGAGCTGCCAGACCTTCTTACTTAAGTCTACTCTCATTCCAAATCTTTCAATTACTTTTCTGATCTCGTTCCTGAACTTTCTATCTCTAGGATTTCTCTCTAAGGCAAGTGCAAGATTCTCTAATACTGTTAGAGATTCTACAAGAATAGGATGTTGAGAAACTGATACTATACCCATCTTCTGAGCATCTCTAGGCGAAGATATGAGAACTCTCTTGCCGTCGAGATAGATCTCTCCCTCATCTATCGAGTATACTCCAGATATTACGTTTACCAGGGTAGTCTTTCCAGCACCATTCTCTCCTAGAAGAGCATGTACTTCACCGTACCTTAGGTCAAAGTCAACCTTATCTAGGGCAGTAGTGTGTGGAAACTTCTTCACTATACCTCTAAGTTCTAGAGCGATCATGTTTTCCTAGACTGATACTCCTTTAGGAAGTATGACTCCCTTGACGAACCATTTCATCGAGTAGAGTTCATCCTTGCTCAATCTCATTCCTGGCTCGACCCTCACCTTACCGTTCACGTCAACTATCTCCTCCATTATTACTTTAGCTATCTTTCCATTCTTAATTATGGCTAGAGGTGGACAGAACGGATCAATAACGTTCTCCATTATGAGCTTCCTCTTATATAGGACGTAGTTTCTCACGTTCTCAGGAACTGCCGGATTTATGAGCCATATGTCTACTACATTTATAGGCTGATATATCGTTCCATAGGGAGTCTGCTTGACAGGTACAAACGCATCCTTGAGAGTTAGAGGAACGTAATGTGATCTATGCATAGTCCACCAGTAGTCTCTAGGTCTCTCTGGAGGCCACTGTGTCCATAGTCTCAATGCTTCTTCTAGTGGAGTATTACAGTACTTATGCATTAGGTAGACCATGTATGCTCTTATTACAAGCTCCTCATACATTGGTCCCCAGTTAACTAGCTGACCTGTGAGACATGCATGTGGACCATAGACGTGCATATCACTATAGTGACTGAAGCTCCAGATCTTGATTCCTCTCCTCTGATAGCTCTCAGCAACCTCTAGAACTGTTGGAGAATCCTCAGTATAGGCTAGAACATCACAACCCTCAGCTATGAGTGACTCAGCTTCCTCTCTAGCCTTCTCTGGGTAGTACCATCTTCCTAATGGTGGAGCAACTATCACCTCAACCTCATCAGGATCCTTTCCAACCAGTGCTGCACCCTCCTTAACTCCTAGCGTGAAAGCATTAATATGTCTTATGACTTCAGGAGTGAGAAATGCAGGTACATAACCAACCTTGTTAGTCTTAGTCATAGCTCCACCAACTATTCCACATAGGTAATAAGCTGGGTACTCATCTATGAAATATTCTACAACATTGAGAGGAGTCTCAGGTGTGAGATAACCAGAGCAGTGCCCGAAGAGGACGTCTGGATATTTTCTAGCCATCTCCCATGTGTACCTCATGTATCCGAAACTTGTAGTAAATATCAGATTACAACCCTCCTCCTCAACAAGAGTTTGTATTGCCTCAACAACTCTAGACTCTGGAAACACCTTCTCAATATATATTGGCTGTGGCTTACCCTTCCACTCAGCAAGTATAGGTCCAAGATACTCAGCAACATACTCTCTACCACGCTCATGAGCAAAGGTCCAACCATAGTCTCCTATTGGTCCAATATATATGAAGCCTACCTTTATCTTAGGAACCTCAACCTTAGGCACTATCTTCTGTTGAACAATCTTCGTAGTCTTTCTAAGAACCTCAGATATTGCATAACCTGTTCCTACGCCAGCTCCAAAGCAAGCAGCAGCTATACCTATTGCAGCACCTGTTGAAATGGCGAGCTTAACAAACTCTCTTCTAGTGAAGTTTGATTCTGATCTCTCCGACATTACAGGGAGCAGATATGAGGAGTCTTTAAAAAGAGTACCATACCATTTAACGATCTAGTTAAAAGGAGTTAAGAAGATCGACGGAGAATGTGACTTATAGGAGAATGTTTTAGACGTATCTTAACACTGCGTACAGCGTTATCGCTAGCACTATCAGCGCGACTATGAGCATTCTACGATCATGTTTTGCATATGCTGCAGCTACACCTATCAATGTCGCTATGACACCGACAACAAATATTAAGACACCGATCATCGCTATCATGTCTGAGTGTGATATGTTGTCGAATATCCACCAGTAGGATCTTGGAACTATCTTCTTACCTATCTCTTTAGACACTAGCTCCCAGAATACTGATGGCTTGTACTTCCAGTACTTCTCCATTATGTTCATTGGTACTAATGGTGGTATTGCTCCAGTTACGTAAAGTATCAGTCCTATTATTAGGAACACTATGCCTGCTATTGATATTATTTCGAACGTTCTAGCACATATCTGGCTAGCAGTATCAACCTTTACCTGCTGCTCAAGCTTTGCCTCCTCTTTCTCTTTACGTTTCTGTACCGTGCTCATGGTCTCACCCCTCACACTATGTGTAGTCCATGTAGTCCTTTGTATATGTCCATTATTGCTGCAAATAGCATTATTGCTAAGAATATGTATCTCACAACTTTAGGCCTTGCCTTAACTGTTAACCATGCTCCTAATCTAGAACCAAAGAACATTCCTGCTACTGCAGGTATCATTATTAGTGGAAGTATAGCTCCCTCAGCAAGATATACACAGGCCGCTGGAGTCGTAGTTAACGCTATTATTAGCATGCTTGTGCTAGTAGATACCTTTATTGGTGCGCCCATGACCAAGTTTAGTACTGGTACGTTTGCCCAGCCAGCACCAAGACCAAACATTCCTGCAATAAATCCAACGCCAGCAAATGCTAGTAATGCTAGTGGTGTTCTAGTAACCTTATACTCTACTATCCTTCCAAGAGCAGGCTCGTAATATGCTCCAGTTAAGTTGAAGAATCTTGCTATTGGATCCATCTCCTTCACCTCTGGGAACTCTACTCTCTTACTGATCATCATTATGAGGAATATGAAGAACAGTAATCCTCCAAGTGCAGTATATATGTAGTACTTGCCTTGTGGAAATGCTTTCACTACCCAGATACCTATCATTGCTCCAGCAATAGATGATCCAGCAGCTACAGTAGCAGCTAGAAGACCTATTCTTAGAGAAGCAAGTCCAGTTCTCAAGAACTTTGGTGATGATACTAGAGCATTAACCTGCGCCATCACTAGACCAGCACCTCTCACGAACGTTATACTGAACGGGTAGAATGCTGATACTACAGGTACAAATATGACACCACCACCTACACCAGCAACAGGTGCTAATATTCCTATAGCAAATGTTAGAAAGAACAGGCTTATAGGCCAGAAGTCGATGGGCAACGCATAGTGAAAGTACGTTCCTAAGGCAGCAATTATTATCACTATGAACATCATAGCGAGCGATATAGCGATAAGTCCATACACTCCTTTCTCGCCTGCCATGATACCTCAAGTGGTTTGTATTTTCAATACTCCTAAATAATGTTGTTCTTAGGATACGAGAAGACAAGATAGGGAAAAATGGAAAA
>JAADDN010000045.1 GCA_013153895.1 Thermoproteota archaeon
ATCTATATAAATCTACTGAGACTCTTTTTAACTCTGCTTCCACTATAGACGTGTAAAGATAATCAGGTTTAACGCTTTTAAGTTAGTTTCTAAATAGTTATGACGGTATCGTTCATGCAGGTTATGCAGGTTGGTCCATGGCTTGCAGTAGCTCTATTAGCACCATTAATATTTTGCCCATTAGCACTCATATCTCGAAGATCTGCACCAGTAATAGCACTGATACTTCAATCAATATCACTAGGAGTCACATTATCAATACTTCCCTTCATAGCTACTGGAAACATAGTTGAGGTGAATGCTGGAAAGTGGCTTGACCTTGGTCCACTAGGCTTGACATCGTACATAGCTTTCAGAATAGATGTACTCTCCTGGTTAATGTTGTTCATAATAACGTTCGTAGGTCTACTAATATTCATATACTCTCTAGGATACATGGAACATGACCCATACGTCAAGAGGTTCTGGCTCTTCATGCTCATGTTCTCTGGATCAATGATAGGTGTAGTATCATCTAACGACATGTTCCTACTATTCCTATTCTGGGAACTAACGACACTCTCAAGCTTCGCACTGATAGGACACTGGATAGATAGGGAGAGCGCTCTATACGGCTCAATAAAGGCCCTCATGCTGACAGGATTTGGTGGTCTAGTCATGGCTATAGGACTCTACGTCCTCATGATAGCTACACATACTCCACTAATAAGCGTAGCACTCTCAAGATTAAGCACAGCACCTCCAACATTGGTAAGCATAGCTGCAGCTCTCATACTGATAGGAGTTATGGCTAAGTCTGCACAGTTCCCATTCTTCACATGGCTTCCAGATGCAATGGAAGCTCCAACACCTGTAAGCGCCTTTCTACATAGTGCAGCTATGGTTAAGGCTGGAGTATACATATATGCTAGATTTATACCTCTCTTCGCACAGAACCTATATGTTGCATGTGGAGCACTTGTGATATTTGCTGTCACAGCAATGATAGGAGCAATGTACGCTACAATAGAGAGTAATGCGAAGAGAGTACTAGCATACTCCACGGTAAGTCAGCTAGGATACATGTTATCAGCATTCGCACTCTCCAGCATATTTCTAGGAATATCGAGAATGGTTACAGGAAGCTTAGAGTCGTTCATGATACTCCTATCAGGATTTGCAATGCTCGCAGGAATGTTACATCTACTGAATCATGCTATCTTCAAGGCAGCTCTCTTCCTTGCTACAGGAGCTGTAGAACATGAGGCAGGTACGAAAGATCTAGACGAGATGGGAGGCTTCATAAGACATATGCCTCTTCTTGCAGCAGGATTCACAATATGTGTGCTAGGTCTAGTAGGTGTACCACTCTTTAACGGATTCGTGAGCAAGTGGATGATATATCAGTCACTGATAGGTGCTCTAATAAGAAACACATCTATAACACTGCTCTTACTGATAAGTCTAGCAATACTCTTATTTGGTACCGCTCTCACAGCAGCGTACGGTATAAGAATGATCTATGGAATATTCTTCGGAATATCTCCAAGAAGAGACATACATGTCAGTGAACCACCATATGTGATGCTTGTTCCAATACTAATATTAGCTGTAGGCGTGATATTCCTAGGAGTCTGGCCAAACATAGCATTAGAACTCTTCCACATGCTACCTCCACCATACACTGTATCTACAGTACCTGCCCTAAACTTCCTAATAATACCGATGCTGTTCGGAACAAAGACCTCACTATCCATGGTCTATACAGCAATATTGTTCAGCATAGCTATACTGATAGGACTGTTCGGCTTCCTAGGAAAAGCTAAGATAAGAACTGTACCAGAACCATTCATCGGTGGTGAGAGTCTAGACATAGTGATAGAGCATGGTGTTCCTAAGGCTAAGATAAGGTCAGAATCATTCTTCCTAGAGGTGAAGGAGGTCTTTGCAACAGTTAGAAGAAGATTGAACCCAGATGCAGCATATCACGCAATAGCTAAAGCATTTGACGGAGTCTCTAAGGGACTACGCTATCTAGAGGCTGGCCATGTCATACTGTATCTTGGATTAATCATAATTGGTGTAATAATAATGCTTGCCTTCCTCTAGTCAGAAATTTTTATTAATCTCCTAAACATTTTTATAATCATGTCAGAGATTTCTCAAATAATTCCACCATATGTTGAAATAGAGAAAGATAAACCTCAACTCTTCATAAAGTGTCCACGAGAACGTATTAGAGATCTAGTACAGCACTTCGTCAAGCTTCAGCTTAGGTTCAACACTATGACAGGCGTGGACTTGAAGGATAAGCTCTGCGTGATATATCACTTCTCGTTTTACCCCATAATACATGGTAGGTCTGGAGTAATCAACGTCAAGGTTGAGGTTCCTAAAGATGATCCTAGGATACCTACCATAAGCGACATCATTGAGCCAGCCTTCTACTATGAGAGAGAGATATGGGAGTTCTTTGGCATAATATTTGAAGGTCATCCCAGGCTCGAATACCTATTTCTCTCACCAGACTATCCAAAACATCCTCTCAGGAAATCTTAAATCATTTAGCTTACTTTTCTTCTCATTCTCTTTCGAAAATATCTCTATAGGTGTAACCTTTAATAAGTAGACACACGTAATCTATCTGGGGATACTGTGAGCTCAATAATACCAGTAGGACCTTACCATCCTGCACTTCACGAGCCTCTACTCATAAAGCTCTATGTTGAAGGTGAGCTCGTGGTCGATGTTGACATAAGGTTCGGTCATGTTCATAGAGGTATCGAGTGGCTTGGTGAGAGGAGAACCTGGATACAGGTTCCATATCTAGCTGAGAGAATATGTGGAATATGTGGTGATGTTCATAGGAGAACATATATTGCAGGTGTCGAGAAACTTCTAGACATAGAGCCTCCACCTCGAGCACAGTACATAAGAACTATAATGCTAGAACTAGAGAGAATTCATAGTCACCTACTCATAATAGCAGCACTATACCACGCTATGAGTTTTGATGCATGGTTCATGCAGATAATGGCAATACGTGAGAAGGTCATGGATCTATGTGAGATGATTAGTGGAAATAGAAAACATTACGCGATGTCTGTGATAGGTGGCGTCAGGAGAGATATTCCTGACGAGCTTAAGCCTAAGATACTTAAAGTTATTCAGGAAGTACGTGACTATACTAGGAAGGTCATAATACCTGTAATGGAGAGCGATAAGACTTATCTAGCTAGGACTAGAGGAGTCTCAGTAATAAGTTATGGAGATGCATTAAAGTATCACTTAGCTGGACCAACCTTAAGAGGATCAGGAGTATACTCAGACGTGAGATATGACGAGCCTTACGAGGTGTATCCTGAGGTTGAGTGGGAAGTTGTAACTCATCCTGACGGTGATAACTGGGCTAGAATGTATGTACGTGCTGTCGAGGTCCTAGTATCATGCGACATAATTGAGCAGTGCGTTAAGAAGATGCCTAGTGGAGACATAATACATCCAAAAGCTAAACCATGGCTTAGACTTCCACCAAGAGTTCCAGAAGGAGAAGTATTATCTAGAAGTGAAGCTCCTAGAGGAGAGGTAGTTCACTATATTAGAAGTGCTGGAGGTGATAGACCTGACAGATGGAGGGTCAGAGTACCAACATACGCTAACTTTGGAGGTATAAAGCCACTGCTCGTAGGTACTCATGTTGCAGATGTACCAATATCATACACTACGATAGACCCATGCTTATCATGTACTAACAGGTTCGAGATAATTGACGTTAAGACAGGTAAGTCAAAGATCTTGACAGAGACAGAGATGAAGTTGCTATCTAGGAAGTATACTAAGTATCTGCGTGATGGTGTTAATAAGAAGATCTTGAATATTTAATACCTAGTCCGGTAACTATCTCTCAAGTGCATACTTCTTATAAAATATTTAGAACTATATAACATGTGGTAACCCTCGCATTAGCAATAGATATCACAGTAGGATTTATAGCCGCCATAATGTTCGCATACGTATCATCTCGATGCATAATTGCATCTGGAATACTTGCAGCATTGT
The DNA here is from genome assembly GCA_013153895.1 of Thermoproteota archaeon. GTDB lineage: Archaea > Thermoproteota > Thermoprotei > Thermoproteales > Thermocladiaceae > JAADER01. The sequence goes on from JAADDN010000045.1 coordinate 4,039, forward strand.
TCATACTAGTATCAACAATTGCATTACCAGCCGTTGCAGGAGAAGTAACAGCTCTAGAGATAGTCTCGACATGTATCTTTGCAGCAGCATTCATAATATATGGTGCACTGATGGCTCGATCTGGAGGAAAGAGCGAGCTAGGTCCTAGATTACCTTCTGTCTTTCTTGCAGTTCTCACGGTGATAGTGTTCTATATTGCTTGGTATGGTCTATCATATCTTCATTTTCCAACATATGTGACATATAGTGAGAAGATGTTGTACATAACTTACATGGCTACTGCATTTGCACTAGTCTTTGCAGCATTCTTATTTAGGGATGCTGCTAAGATGGGTCTAACATTAATGATGACGATATGGTGCTTACATACCTTCATACCAGAGACATATGCTCTCATAGGTGTTGGAGTAGAGCTCTTCTGCCTGACAGCTATAGGCGCCATGGTGTACTACGCGTATAGGGAGTACGGTACTAGAGATATAGACGTGATGACTAAGTTAAGATTCTGAGAGGTGAGACCATGAGCCCGCTCGATCCCATACTTGAGATCCTAATAGCAGCAATATTGACGACGTTTGGTGCTGGAGCAATAGCACCAGCAAACTATAGAGCAGGTGCTGCAGTAGTAGTTGCAGGTACGGTAGCTGGCTTGATAGCTTCTATACAGCTCATAGCCATGACCTTCCTACCACCATATATAAACACTGTAGTAGGTCTTGGAGGACTAACCTTCGCAATAAACAAGCTCACAGCCCTGTTCACGTTGACGACCTTCATAATAGGTTTCGCTGCTGCTCTATATGCAGTCGACATAGTTCCTAAGAGAACTCCAGCTGCACTACCACCATTCTTATCGCTCTTCATATTCTCAATAGCATTGTTAGGATTGAGCGCTGATCCAATAGCTGCATGCATATTTGTAGAGCTACAAGCAATGTCAATAATCTTCATATTACTTGCAGGTGAGGAGTATGCTAGCGAGGCAGGAGTAAAGTACCTCTACATGACGCTTCTAGGAACAATAGTTGAACTATCAGGACTAGGACTATTAATGATATATGGATCAACGTTCGTTATAGGTCTAGCACTCTTCACTGTTGGACTATTCCTGAAGGTTGGACTATTCCCATTCCACGCATGGCTACCAGACGTACACGCTAGAGCACATACATCAGCTAGCGCTGTCCTATCTAGCGTAGCTGTTGCTAGCGGTATGGTAGCAGTAATGAATATTGTTGAACCAATGATAGGAAGCGTGACAGCACTAACAGCATTCGGCTACTGTCTACTAGCATTATCAGTAGCAAGCGCAGCATACGGATCACTATGTGCAGTAACACAGCCAGACGTGAAGAGAGCATTAGCATTCTCAACAATAGGACACATGGGGTTTGCTGGAATACCATTCTCACTAGCAATGATAATACCATCAGCAAAATGGCCACTACTATCCATATCCATGCTATACCTAATAGTTCACGCACTAGGAAAATCACTCCTATTCCTAGCAGGAGGACTACCAGTAGCACTATATGGAGTACACGAGTACACTCACCTAGGAGGACTATTTAGAAGACATAAGGTAGCTACCTGGACATTCCTAGGAGGAGCACTAACATTATCAGGACTACCACCATTACCAGGATTCTTCGCTAAGCTATTCGTACTATACTCACTAGCATATGCTACAGTAGCACTACACAGCTGGGTGATGGGTGGATTACTAGCATTTATTCTAGGAGTAGCAATAGTGACACCAGCATACGCAATAAGAAGACTATGGCATAGAACGTTCCTTGGACAAGAGAAGACTTATCCAGAGACGCCAACAACATATCTTGCAAATGCGGCATGTATAATACTCATGCTAGCACTACTAATACTAGGAACCTTACCAGCATTTGCATTAGCAGGTCAGATACTTGTACCACCATTAAGATAATTCTCTACAATATATCTCACAATTTTTTCAACTCCTTTCTCAACATTCTCACTTAGCTCACAGTTCTCAATCTCTTCATCACATATATCTAAATTCTCTATACATACACCAATAAATATTGGATAAAAATCTTTACCACAGTTCTTCAAATACTCTAAGACTAGGGGAAGAGGAAGTTTATGAGTATTAATAATGTTGCTAGAGACTACACTACTAGAAATATCTTCAAAACCTTCAATAATTATGACATCACCAGGCTTAACATCATTTGAGGTTGGTAGAAATGCATCAACTATTATTAAAGTATTGAAATCTCTCTTAACTATATCACCTAGACAACGTTCAAAACCCATATCACAACTAACAACATTGTCCTTAAACCCAAGCTCTTCAAGTCTCTTACAGACCTCGAGACCAGCTCTATCATCTCTATAAAATATGTTTCCTAGACAGACTACTAAGACTCTAGTATTCACTTTATGAAGAGGTTACTAAGAAATTGATAAGTTTTCCTCTGAAGAGGATAGAGGAGTTCAGTATTTTCCTCCGTAGAGTCTAAATACGATGTCCTTAAATAGCTCGTACTCCTCAGTCTCGCCAAGCTCCTTCTTTCCGAATCTTAACATTGCTGAGATCTCTGATAACTTCTCTAGCATTATCTTCTTCTCTATTGATGCTATTAGGAGTCTTGTTGGTATTACTGCGTCTGGGTTAACACTTACGTAGTCTATTCCTGCTCTAACTAGGAACTCAACTATGTCTGGATATACTGATGGTGCTTGTCCACATATTCCTACTGTCTTTCCAAACTTGTGTGCTTTTCTTATGATCTCGTACATTGCCTTGAGTACTGGTAGCTCTCTCTCATCGAAGTATCTTGGATTCTCTCTAACTAGTATCTCGTTATCTCTATCTACTCCCATTATCAGCTGTGTTAGGTCGTTACTACCTATGGAGAACCCGTCTACGTATGGTGCGAACTCCTCTACTAGTATTGCTATGCTTGGTACCTCTGCCATTGCTATGACTTTGAAGTCTCTTCCACGTACTAGTCCCTCCTCTTCTAGCATCTTGTTGAATGCCTTTAGCTCCCATGGTGCTCTCACGAATGGTACCATCACGTGAACATTCTTGAGACCCATCTCATCTCTAACCTTCTTCACAGCTCTGAGCTCTAGTCTGAATGCTTTCTCGTACATTGGGCTTATGTATCTTGATACTCCTCTCCAGCCAAGCATTGGATTCCTCTCCTCTGGCTCAAACTTCTCACCTCCAGTTAACTGCCTGTACTCGTTACTCTTGAAGTCGCTGAACCTGACTATTACTGGTCTTGGATAGATTGCTGATGCTACTTGTGCTATAGCTTCTGCGAGTAGGTTAACGAACTTGTCTTCCTTACCTATGCTAATTAGGTAGAGTGGGTGCTCCTTAATTACGCTGCTTATTGTGAACTCTATCCTCATTAGTCCAATACCGTCGAATGGTAGGTCCTTGTACTCATGTATCTTCTCTGGTACTCCAAGGTTCATGTATACTCCTGTTCCTGTTCTTACGCTCCTGTAGATGTGTATTATTATCTCTTTAGGTGCTACACCTACTGCAGGTGCAGCCTCCTTCTTCTCTTCCTCCATCTTCACAGCTCCCTCATATACTACTCCTCTAGATCCATCTACGGTATATACTTGCCCATCCTTCATTACTTGTGTAGCATTTCCTGTACCTACTACAGCTGGTATTCCAAGCTCTCTACTAACTATGGCAGCGTGAGATGTCATTCCACCTTCATCTGTCACTATTGCTGATGCGATCTTCATGAACGGTACCCAGTCTGGATTAGTCATCTTTGTTACAAGTATGTCACCAGGCTGCATCTTCTTCTCAGCTTCCTCAATAGTGAGACATATCTTAGCTCTCCCAACTGCGACTCCAGGACTTGCAGGTACTCCTTTAGCAACTATCTTAGCCTCAGCAGCTGTTACAGGTTTCTCCTCTCTCTTAGCTTCAGCAGCCTTCCTGCTCCAGTACGTCTCATATCTTGCCTGTACTATGAATATGTTGTTAGGGAACTGAAGGTCAGCATCTATGACCCACTCAATGTCCATGGGATTATTATAGTGCTGCTCAAGCTTGATACCGTACTCAGCGAGCTTTATAGCCTCCTCATCAGTTATTGCTGGAGCATTAGCTTTCTCTGGAGGAAGCTCAACAACCTTTGTGAGACCCTTCTCATCTCTAACAACAGCAACCTTCTTAGTATTTATCCTCTTCTCAAGTATTCTGAGAGTCCTCTTATCAATAACGAACTCGTCTGGAGTCACCATTCCACTAACTATACCCTCACCAAGGCCCCATGCAGCCTCTATAACTATCTTATCTCTATCGCCAGTTATTGGGTGGAGAGTGAACATTACTCCAGCTGACCTAGCATTAACAAGCTTCTGTACTACTACTGACATGAAGGTCTTGTCATGTGGTATCCCATGAGAGTCTCTATACGCTATTGCTCTAGCAGTGAAGAGGCTTGACCATATCTTCTTCACGTAATATACTACCTGATCCTCACCTCTCACGTTAAGGTAAGTATCTTGCTGACCAGCGAAGCTTGCTTCTGGAATATCCTCTGCAGTAGCGCTAGATCTGACAGCTACAGGAACATCCTCTATACCAACCCTACGACAGAGCTCTCGATATGCAGCCCTAATCTCACTCTCGATCTCTGGAGGCATTGGGTGAGACTCAATGAGCTCTCTAAGCTTCTTAGAAGCATTCTCATACTCTTCAGGAGTCTTATTCTTAATCTCCTCACGAAGAATCTGAAAGATCTTATCCTTGATACCGGACTTCTCAATAAAATACTTATAAGCATCAGCAGTCACGACAAATCCAGGAGGAACAGGAATACCGATCTTCAACATCTCGCCCAGATTAGCAGCCTTACCACCAACTCGCTCCCTCATAGTCTTATCAACCTCTTCAAGCCACTTAACGAATCTGAACGAGGTTACGAGAGTTGATTCACCTACCACGGGTCTATACATGATTCAGAAACTTTTAAGGTTTTATTCAGAATGATGTTTAACAACGAGAGAAGCATATATTAAGGAGATGACGAAAATTATAAGGGAGGTTGGATAAGGTTATTTTCTATATGGAAATGATGAGGTGAACCCTGTAGGAACAGATGACTTAGCCTGGCGCAGCTGATCTATCTTCCAGGTAGTAATGGAACAGATTGCTGTTTATTACCCATATCCTGGTACTTCATTATTAATATGTGTATTGCTACTCTTATTGCCTCACTTCTCGAGGGGAAATAGCCCTTCTGTACAAGTTTTTCTAGCTCCTTAATCATCCATTCCGGCAAATGAACACTAATAAGCTTCATACGCTCACGTGATTGAGCATTATCGTTCTTTGTTTCATTAAGTTTAACAGTTTTACCACTCATTGAGCGTATACTGTGTTAAAGATTTTTAAGGATTATTTCTTCAGTAGACGTATTATCCTTG
>JAADDN010000121.1 GCA_013153895.1 Thermoproteota archaeon
TCTTCTTAGAAAGAACTATTATAGACCTGTGTGGAAGAGAGATGTAGAGTTTGAAAATTCTTTAAAAAGTTCTACAGGAGAGACAGCATTACAGTTTAATCAGAGGATTGGAGCATTAATATACGAGATATGTAAGAATCCTGAGGTCTTAGAAGAGCTTCTCTCAATATTCTATAAGAGACTTATAACAGAGCTTAAAATATCATTAGAGATCTACGGAGCTGATGATAAAACTATAGAGAAGGTAGAAAAACTATGTAAATGTATAGAGGAGGGTAATACTACTACAGTGATAATAGGATTCGCATATTTTGAACCTGACATAGATATATACATAGTATCTAGAGAAGACGGTGCACCAATAGAGCTTAAAAATGTTTCTCCATTAACAAGCTCGGTTAAGGATGCATGGGAAAGATCACCAAAAATATTCATCTATATTGATACAAGCGAGATACCTAACGATAGTAGAATAATGAGAATATTACAGACATGTACGATAAAAGCATTAGACGCAGCAATAAAAGATCTAGTAAACATTCACTCTAACGTTTCACCATGTATACACCAAAACCTTCAATAATCTTCAATACATCAAAACCAACATCTCTTAACCTCTTTGTAACACCTTTCATAATATCTAGACCTCTATATTTTGAACCTGTAGCACCAGTATAATGGAACAATATACCACCCTTCTTAAGTACTCTATAAAATTCTTTATAAAGATCTTTGCTATATAGATCTCCTGTATCAGACATCAACCGTGGAGGATCATGAAGAACGTAATCAAATGAAGAATCTCTCAATTCGCATATAACATCAAGTATAGAATCATTAACAAGATCTATAGAAGTTCTTGAGAATATTCTTCTACTAATAGGATTTATCATTGCGAGATATATAACATTCTCATCAACTTCTACAGAAAGTACGTATCTTGCACCTCTCTCCAAGCACATATATGCTGTGTATCCAAGACATGCACATGTATCTAGAACTCTTATACCTCTCTTAACGTAGAGCACCTTCATTTTCGAGTATTCTAGAGGATCTTTAAGCAATGTATGCATAACTATGCCATTTATCATTAATGTTGGTACCCATTCCTCATGGACTTGACACAGCTTGTAGAATCCTCCGTCAGATATCGTGGTCTTTTTCAATTCCCCATTTTCTACACAGATCAGTGATTTACAGGTCTCATCACGCTCTCTATCAATATATTTCTCAAGAAACTTTAGAGCTTGCTCAGCATTTAGAGTCTCTGATCCTATCTTTAACTCATCTCTATACACCTCTATCGTAAATCCATATATGTTGGTATATTTTAGATCGTTATTCCTCATAATAGCATTGATTATTCTATTAGCATCCCAGTACGTAATTACTGGAACTTCCTTAATCATGAACTTCAAAACTTTCATAGATCTCACTATATAACGGATAGTAAACAACACCTCTTAATACCACATGCTTCACATATCTACTTGTGAGAAGCCTCACAGTAAGACTCAACCTAGTTAGAGAGTTAGCAAAAAGAGATATCTCAGTGGAGGAGCTGGAGAACATTCTTCGTAGAAATGCGTCAACGGAGAATATAGAGAAGTTGAAAATTATGATAGCTGACTTAATACAGGTAGAGAATCAGAAGGTCAGGTTAAGTGGAGAAGGAAAGCTTCTTCTCAGATTAATCTCAGAAGAGTAAAGATAGCACCTACAAGTATCGAGAAGACAAATATAGGTAGTGCATACCTATGATAGGAGTTTATACTTGCTCTTGAAAGTCTTACAGCAATAAAGTTTGCTAGAGAACCAATTATTGTTCCCAGCCCTCCAATATTGACACCATATATGAGAGCTCTCAATATTGATGAAGAATGTACATAATGTATGAATAATATTGTTGCAGGTACGTTGCTAATTACTTGAGATATAGCTATACTCATTAGGTAAGTCAGAAGAGGACTATTAAGAGCTGTTGCAAAGAAGCCACATTTCGACATTATTTCAGATAGCTTACCGAAGTCTGCGAACATTAATATAAACACTAGAATTAGCGTATAATCAAGACGTTTAAATACTCTCCAATTCATTATTGCTGTCAAGATCACAGTTACTACTAATGCTATCAATATCTTATTAACCTCTATCAATACTATATCTACTATCAGAAGCAACACACACGTTACTAATAATCTCCTATTAATCTTCACATTCTGCTTATACAATTTTATTTGAAGATTTGATAAATTTTTTGTATAAAGTGATAATATTGCTAATAATCCTAGAAGTAATGTTGCTACTAATGGTGTAGTTATTTCACAGAATTTTAATATTGTTATTCTACTTGATCTCCATATTATTATGTTCTGAGGGTTTCCAAATGGTGTTAATGTTGATCCTATATTTGCAGCTGCTGCTACTCCTGTAACTATTATAGATCTATCAATCTCTAATATATCTGCAATATATAGTGAGAGAGGTGTGAACATTATTACCGCACAATCATTCATTATGAGCATTGATGCTAGAGATATAACTATTATGAGAAGGATGAGCACCTTCCTAGGGTTTTTAGAGAATTTTCTTACTATGTATGTAGCAACATTTTGAAATGCTCCTGATTCTTCAAATGATCTTGAGAGTATTATGAATATGAATATTATTATTATCGTGTTTAGATCTATGAGCTTTGGAAGCTCTATTATGAACTCTTCCCTATATATTGTGAGGAGGGATATGAAGAGTAATAGTAGTGATATTAGTAGTGATTCCTTTCTGACGTATTCTTTCAATTTGTTTGTTATCATCTTCCGATTTGTAGTAGTTAGGTTAAGTATGGTTTATTAAGCTAGTCTCAGATTCCTGAACAGGAGAATGTTAAGGCAATGTTTAAAGAGGGTCTCAAGCTCATGATTATGAATGCCTAGAAAGGCTAGAATCAGAATTTGGGGAACTGATCATAAGAAGGTTGAGGAGCTTGCTCGAGAGATAGTTGATATAGCTAAGAAGTGTGGAGTTAATGTTTCAGGACCAATACCACTTCCAACACGTAGACTCATAGTTACTGTGAGAAGAGCACCTAGTGGACAGGGCTATCACACATTTGATCACTGGGAGCTTAGGATACATAAGAGACTCATAGACATGGACGCTGATGAGAGAGCATTAAAACAGCTGATGAGGATAAGAGTGCCTGAAGATGTTAAGATAGAGATAGAGCTCATCTAGGCCTAACCTTCCTCAATCTCTGATTAAGCATCTCAGATATAGTACGTACAACATCCCTCATAAGTCTTCTCAGTCTCAAATCTTGACTCTTAGGTATGGCTGCAGCACCTGCCCTATCGTGACCTCCTCCCTGACCCATGTATTTTGAAGCTACTCTCTGACATAGCTCAGCCATAGATACTAGGTCTATCCTAGATCTAGCTATTATTCTAAACTCTTTCTCATGCTCGGAAACTACTATTGCAATATCACAACCAGCTTCAAGTAGCAACCTTGCTAATGATGCCTCGTGAGCACTAACGTGACTTATACATAATATATTGTTGTTAAATCTATATGCTTCTGTACGTAGCATGCCTTTTATTCTTGCCATCTTCTCATCAAACGGCATCTCTCTTTGAAAGATAGAGCTTACAACTTTCTCATAAATGTTTTCAATATTTTTAACGATTTTTGAAAGTATTTGAAATGTTGTTGAACTAGCTTTAGAAAGTCTTCTACTATCTACAAGTATGGCTGCTAGAGATATAATTGAAAGTTCTGTATCTAGGTCATCCAGTAGCTCAGGAATCTCTCTTAAAATTATCTCACAAGTTGATGTAGCATTTTTATCAGCTATGATATGTATATTCCTTATTTGTAAACTATTGCTCATCCTTACTGAGTGATGATCGATCCATATTAATGAATCAACGCTCCTTATCACGTTAATGAAGTCCTCTATCTGTGATAGTGAGCTAGTGTCAACTATTACGCAAGATAGTGGTTTAACGTTAAGTTTTTCTGGGGATTCTATTACAGTTTTTAGAGGAATATTAAATTTTTCTAATAGATCACGTACAGGTTTTGATACTCCTTCAGGAGATGCTAATATTATACTACGCTTACCTAGAGTTCTTAATGCCTTATCAATTAAGAGTATAGAAGCATATCCATCAAAGTCGGTGTTCCTATGTGCTATCACTAGTACAGGTTCGGGAATATTCTTCAATAACTCTCTCAAGCTCATCTATGCTTACCTTCATGTTCTTTTCCAGTATATAACTCATAACCTTGTCAAGTATTGAGAATCCGTAGTTTACAGCATCTTCAACAACCTTGTTTAAATGTTCATCAGATACTAGGAGGTCTGTATCTACGTTTACCTCAATATCGAAAAGTAACTTCTCATAGTCTAGTATTCTTACCTGTACCTCAAGTGATCGTATTCTCCTACCTTTTAACCTATTAATGACATAGTCTGTGATCTTTTGAGCTAATAATGTTGATAAATGTTGAAGAAGTTCTCTCTCAGCCTCCTCCACCACTTGGCGCTCCACCGCCCATTCCTGCTTGTCTAAGTGCCTCACTTATCTTTAACCTAAGCTCCTCTATCTGTTTTCTAAGCATCGACTCCTGTTTTGATAAGCTTGTCAGATTCAGCTTTAGAAGCTCTTCACGTTCCTTCAGTTCGTTTAGAGCCTGCTCCTTAGATACTGATATGAGGAAGGTGCCAACTATCTTAAATATTTTTGAGTCAGGAGGAACCTTCTCTATCTCACTTATAGTTCTCTCAATCTCTTTCAACTCATTCTCAACCTGCTGTTTCAGGACTAGCACGTTCTGTAACTGTGCTTGAAGTGCTTGGAGTCTCTCTATTTCTGCTTGAAGTGATGGAGGTATCTGACTACTCATAGTACTGACTACATGTCAAGTCAGCTATTTATTTATTTACTCTCAAGTCCTCTGCTATGACCATATACGACAAGTATAGACATTTAAGTAATCCATTGAGTACGCTTCTAAGACTTGTTAAATCTTTTGCATCACCCTCCAATATTAGTGAACTATCTTCAATAATTATCTTTGATCTACCTCTATGAAATCTAAGTTCCTTCTCTAAAGGCTTTAAGGATCTGTAAAGCATGTCTACAATATCTTTATCAGATTCTAGACTTATCTTCACGTTACAGAGCCAGGAGTCAGCTATCGTTCCCTTCTTCACCTATCTGTCCCCGTGTAGGGTCATCACCATGCTTCTAAGAGCATTACATACTTTATCAGCTAAAAGTCTAGCTATTCTTCTCCTAGCTTCAAATGTTTCAGAACCTATGTGTGGTGTAACTATGACTCTAGGATGCCTAACTAGCTCTAGCTCCCAGTCCTCTTTTGGAGGTTCATTCTCGAGAACGTCTAGTGCAGCTACTCCAATCTTTCCACTCTTAAGTGCTTCAAGTAGTGCTCTATTGTCAACTATCTCTCCTCTGCTCGTGTTTATGAATATGACACCATCCTTCATTAGGTCGAACTCTCTCTTAGATATCATCCTGTAGGTAGACTTTGTTAGAGGTACGTGAAGAGTCACAACATCACACTTTGGTAGTAGCTCGTCTAGAGATCTAGCAAGCTCTATCCCAAGCTTCTCAGCTCTCTCTCTAACATCAGCTATATCGTAAGCTATTATGTGCATTCCAATTACCTTAGCTATCTCCGCGACCCTGGTACCTATCCTACCTAGACCAATTATTCCTAGAGTCTTACCCTGAAGCTCAAATCCAACATACTTCCCCTTAGGCCACTTGCCCTCCTTAACTAGCCTATCGAACAGCGTTATGTATCGTGCTGCAGCTATCATTAGACCTATCGTTAGCTCTGCGACAGACTCTGTTGGACCTTCTGGAGTATTTATGACCTGTATCCCCCTGCTCTTAGCATACTCTACATCTATGTTATCTAGTCCTACTCCTGCTCTTGCAACAATTTTTAGCTTTCTAGCTCTATCTATGACCTCCCTATCCACTTTTGTCCTACTTCTCACTATTAGGACATCGTAGTCAGATACTATGCGTAGAAGCTCATCTCTAGATATTCCAGGTCTGTAATCTACCTCGAGACCTCTGCTCGTTAGCTCAGATATTAGCTCCTCATCTACGGTATCTGTTATCAAGATTCGAACCATCTCGTGCTTCGATATCTATACTTAAACTAATTTAAGAGTTTTAACCAAGGTTCACCTCAAGTATAGCTGGATATACTTGAATGAGCATGAGAACAATACTAATAAGACAGGATACTGACAGATAATAAGATAGGTATGCCAGAGAGAATAGTGATCAAGGGTAGACCTGAGGATCTAGAGAAGGCAGCTACTGAGGAAGCAATTGAGAGAGGAGAAGCAAGATCAGTCGTTGAGGAGGTAGAAGGACGTAGAGTACTACGCATAAGATGGATAACAGGAAAGACATCAGCTGGAAGACTATTCGGAAGATACGGAAAGGAGGGTAGACCAGACTTCTTCAGACTACTCTTTGGAGCAATTGCAGGAAGCTTAAGAGAACAGTTTGGCGAAGAAGGTGAAGAACTCTTTAACAAGCTTAGAGAGTCAAGAGAGTTTAAGCAGAGTGTATCAAAACTGTTCGAGGAAATGAAGAACTGGTTCTTTAATGAGATAGTACCGAAGTACGGTATAGAGCCAGGAGACATATTTGTCATAACTGCAGAAATAGAGGTTGATCTAGAGACTGGAAGAATAACGTGGAACAAGGAGAAGACAAGCGTCATATACTGGGTCAGGAGCGACAAGCTACCTGAAAAATGTAAGGAGCTTCTCGGCTCTGAGGCAGGTCCTGCAGTAGAAGAGATTGAGAAGCTCAAGAAGATGTTAGAGGAGAAGGATAAGGAGATCGAGAAGTTGAAGAAAGAGCTAGAGGAGCTGAGAAAGAAGTTGAAGGAGAAGGAGGAGGCTAAGGAGGAGAAGAAGGCTAAGAAGAAGGAGGAAAAGAAGGTGAAGAAGGAAGAAGAGGAAGAGATAGAGGAAGAAGAGGTTGAGGAGGAGCTTGAGGAGGAAGAGGAAGAGTGAATAAAACGTTAAAATTTAGACAAGTCCAATCTAGAGCGATAGAACGATGGCTGAGAAACCTGTAGCTAAACCTGTATCATTTGAGGAGATAAAGCAGAGAGTACAAGAATCAATAAGGAATGTTAAAGTCAAGATAGCAGTCATATCTGGAAAGGGAGGTGTAGGAAAGAGCTTCATATCTGCAAGTCTCGCGATAGGGTTCGCATTAAGAGGATTTAAGGTAGGTGTCATAGATGCAGACGTCTATGGACCAACGATACCTAAGATGCTTGGTGTTGCTAGACCAAGAGAGATACTTGTTGATCAGACTGTAGAGAAGATAATACCACCTCACGGACCTCTTGGAATAAAGGTCATGTCTACAGACTTCCTACTTCCTAGTGAGGAGACTCCTGTAATATGGAGAGGTCCTCTAGTAGCTAGACTTCTTGAAGAGTTCTTTACAAAAGTATACTGGGGTGAGCTAGATTTCTTAGTGATAGATCTACCTCCAGGAACTGGTGATGAACCTCTAACAATAGCTCAGCTACTTGCAGAACAGCTTGATGGTACTGTCATAGTCACGATACCTAGCGAGATATCTAAGAGAATTGTTAGAAAAGCTATAGAGTTTGCTAGAAGAGTTGAAGTACCTATACTCGGGCTTGTAGAGAACATGAGCTACTTCTACTGTCCAAAATGTGGAGAGAAGTATTACATATTTGGGAAGGAGATAGGTAAGGCCTTAGCTGAGGAAGCAGGAATACCATTTCTAGGAGCTGTACCTCTAGACCCAAGAATAAGTGAGGCTAATGACTCAGGAATACCATTCCTCTTAAAGTATCCTGACACTGAGGCCTCTAAAGCCATACTTGAGATAGTTGATAAGCTTCTAGAGAAGTTCAAGCCTAAGCTAAGCAAGTGATAGGTTAATCACATCGTGACAATCTTTATTAACCAACTGTACAAGTCTTAGACAGTGTCTCCAAGTATAGACGACTCATCACTAATTGATCTAACGAGGAAAGTGTTAGAGATAGTTAGTACTCATAATAGGTGGAGGAGACTAGAGACGATCAACCTCATAGCAAGCGAGAACGTGATGTCTCCACTAGCAGAGTACGTGTACCTGAACGACATGATGGGAAGATATGCTGAAGGACCTACAGGAAACAAGTATTATCAAGGTACTAAGTACATGGACATGCTTGAGAAGATCTGTAACGATCTCATGTGTAGACTCTTCAACGCTAAGTACGCAGATGTGAGACCTGTATCAGGAACTGTAGCTAACATAGCAGCACTATACGCAATAACAGAGGCTGGTGATCTAGTAGCATCATTACCAATATCAGCTGGAGCACACATAAGTCATAGGAAGGTTGGAGCTGTAGGAGTACTACGATTAAGAACAGTAGACCTACCCTGGGATCCAGAGACGCTTAACATAGACCTAGATAGAGCAGTGAAAGTGATAGAGGAGAAGAAGCCTAAAGTAGTGATTCTCGGAGCATCAGTCTACCTATTTCCACACCCAATGAAGGAGATAGCTGACGTAGCTCACAGTATAGGAGCACTAGTTGTTCATGATTCAGCACATGTTTTAGGACTAATAGCAGGTAAAGTATTTCCAAACCCACTAGAGAACGAGTGCGACATAATGACAGCAAGCACACATAAGACATTTCCAGGACCTCAAGGTGGAGTAGTCTTCACCAACAGGATGGATCTAGCAGAGAAGCTTGATAAAGCAGTATTTCCAGGAGTAACATCAAACTATCATCAACATAGGTATCCTTCCCTAGCTATAACAGCTATAGAAATGTTAAAGTACGGTGAAGAATATGCTAGACAGATAGTACGTAACGCTCAGAAGCTAGCAGAAGCATTAGCAGAGAGAGGATTCAAGGTGCTAGGAGAACCATTAGGATACACTAGAACACATCAAGTACTTCTCGATGTATCAAAACTTGGAGGAGGAGCAAAATGTGCATCACTACTTGAGGAAGCTAACATAATAGTTAACAAGAACATGCTACCTGGAGATAAGGCGCCTGATAACCCATCAGGAATCAGGATAGGGGTACAAGAGATGACTAGATTCGGAATGAAGGAAAACGAGATGGAGACAATAGCAGACTTCATGGCTAAGATACTCATAGAAGGTAGAGACCCAGCAGAAGTAAAGCCAAAAGTAGTAGAGTTTAGGAAAGAATTCACAAAAATACATTATGGATTCTCAATAAAGGACTTCGAAAACATAAAGTACTGCAACATAATATCACTACTAGAATAATTATCGAACAATTATAACATAAT
>JAADDN010000135.1 GCA_013153895.1 Thermoproteota archaeon
CTTATACAGACTGATGTATCGAGACCACCTGAGTATGCGAGTACTACTCTAGATATCTTGCTCGTATAATGACCACCTCTGCCTCTAACTAGGTGAACTAAATTTTTAAGTATGATCTCATGTAGATAGCAAAGTGACAGAAGAGCTCGTTAAAGAAACTTTCATAGATGAGAGAACACTTATAATAGAACCGAGAAGAGAACTTACCTACCTCTCATCTGGAATATTCGGAGGATACGTTAAAAAGAGAGGAATCATCATTAGAACAGTAGACCCTGACTTTCATGAGCCTAACATACAGGACTGGTGCATTAAGAACGTACTTGAGAGAGTAATGAAGAGAGATTACATAGTTCTACTGACGGCAGTAAATGTTAAAGAGAGAATAAGAATAGACGATACAGTTGAGGATGGACATAATGTAACTCTAATAGCAACAGTAGGGTTCAGTCCAGTGGCATGTATAGAGAGAAAGATCATATATAGACCACTTATAGGAACAATAAACATAATAGTTCTAACAGATGCAAAAATAACACCACAAGGTCTAGCAGATCTATATAGGACAGCCACGGAAGCTAAGACCATAGCTGTAGCAGATACATTATTATCCTGTGAAAGTAGACCTATAGGAACTCTCACAGATACCATAACCGTCGGAGCAGAAGTATGTGATAAAGGTTACCTTACTTGTGGAGTAGCTACCACAATAGGAAATAAGGTAGCAAAAATGATATATAAAGTAATCATTAGAAGATACTTAGAATACTTTGAAGATTATATAGCTAGGATAAGTATCAAAGACCTAATAGATGAGATCATGATAAGCGAGTTAAGGTATAGAAAGCACATAGTTGAGAAAGTACTAGCTAAAGATGACGAACACTCTCAATCTCAAAGGAGCCTTTAACTATGTATGAAGATTCTTGAGGAACTATGAACTCTATAGAATCGTTACTATCCTCGAAATCACTATCCTCACACTTGACAACTATCTTATCATATCTCATTCTTATAGCCATGTTTTCTCTATACGATGATAAACATATAAGTACACTATACTTCTCAGTATTCACAAGAAGAACATGTTCACTCAACCTATCAATACTATACTCAGAATCTATAGTAATCTTAGCTTGATCTGACACAACATATAGAGGAGATATAGTATAAATTCTATCACAACTCTTGAAGATAACGATAAAGATATTATTTAAAAGAAGCATGATCCATCTGAAGTAATAAAATACATCATGTGCTTTTAGTGAGATGAACTTCTTATCTAGAAACTCTAGCTCTAGTATAGAGAAGAGAATTGTTGAAAATAGTAGAAGTCTTGAATAATTATCTAAAGATTTTTCAGATAAGTTCTCTAAAATTGATCTAGCGAGAGAGTGTATGTGATATCTAGATAGTATCCATACTCGATGAATAACGTCTACTTCTTCCATCTTGTTCTTTAAGATATGTTTGTATGCTGTTTTCCAGTTGTGTTCTCTAAGCATTAGTTTTATTATGTCTGTTGAATGTTCTCTTATGAAGTTTCTTAGTTCTTTATAAGTGTTGTCGTACTTTTTTGAGTATTTAAGTTCAATGTATTTCAATGTCTTCTCTTCTAGTGATGATCTTGGACTATAGTGTACTTCTATTCCAAGCTTACCTAATTTGTGTAGTATTATGTAGTCTTCTAGTGTTTTTGCTTCTATTTTGTGGGGTACCTCTAGATTTTTAAGTAGGTCGTCTAGTTTTGTGGAGACGTGTATTTCTATCATAGTTTTGATAATGGTTCTATTACGCTGTTCTTCTCTATGAACATTCCTGGGCTTAAGACTGTGTATGTTCCTATTCTGCTTCCTGAGCCTATTATTGAGCCTCTCTTTTCAACTTCTCTTCCTTTGACTTTTCTCTGAGATGATCTAGTCACGCTTCTAGTTACTACTCCTGGCTCTATTATGACTCTCTCTCCAATCACTGAGCAACTTATATAGGATCCTCTACCTATCGTTGTCTCTCTAAGTATGACGCTCTCAGTTATGTCTACGTTTGATCCTATGCTTGACTTCTCTTCTATTATCGTGTAGTTTCTCACTAGTGATCCATACCCGACATATACTTCTCTTCCTATGTAGACTGGTCCTCTTATTAATACATCATGATCTATATATGCGTTCTCATCTATTATTACTGGACCTTCCTTAGTCTCTATGAGTGCTCTAGTACTTATCTTTGCTCTAGGATGTATGTAGAGTCCTGGTTCTCTCTCTGAGAGTAATGATGCTCTAGCAAGTGCTAGTAAGTCCCATGGGGTCTCTATTCTACACCACTCTCCTGACCAGTATGTTTTATCTATTTTTGATCCTTTCTGCATTAAGTCGTTTAGAGCTTCCCAACCATTGTTAAGTATGGTAGGTAGCTTCTGACCTTCAACTACTCCTACACCTGTCAGCACTAGGTCAGGTCTCTCTTCTCTTATTACTGATACTCCAGTTATCTTACCTGTTGCTGGATCTATATCAAAAGTTAAGAATCCTAGAGCGTTCTCACAAGGTGCTATGAGGACTGTTATGTCTGATCCCGTAGATGTGTGATAGTTTACGAGTATCTTTAATGCATCTGATGGAATGTAGACGTTTAGTGGTATAATTATGAATGTTCCTTGACTTATCTCATTAACATTATCTATAATTTGGACATTATCTAACGATTCTGCTAGGTCTATGCTTGGAGATTTCGAGTATATGTATACTTGTGATATATCTAACTCATCTTTGAGAACATTAACGTAGTGTTTAACTATGCTTTTTCCTAGTACTGTAGGTAGTGGATAGTCTGTGAATTTCTTCATCTCTTCTGTAGGTTCCTCATATATTAGGAGAGCTTTCATCTGCATGTTACTCCACCGTCACAGTCTTAGCAAGGTTCCTAGGCTTATCAGGATCTAGTCCTCTCATTACTGATGTATAATATGCTACTAACTGTAGAGGTATTATGTATGGTATTGGTGCTACCCTATAATCAACATTTGGCATATCTATTACATAGTCACATAATTTAGCAAACTTATACACATATTTTCTAGGTGCTAGAGCTATCGTGTATGCATCTCTTGCTCTCATCTCCATGACGTTTCCAACTATAGCCTCAACATAGTAGTCGTCTAATACTACGAAGAACACTGGGAAATCTCTCTCGACTAGTGCTATTGGTCCATGCTTGCTCTCACCTGCTGGATATGCTTCTGCATGAATGTAAGCTATTTCCTTAAGCTTGAGTGCTCCCTCCATTGCTATTGGGACTCCTAGCCCCCTCCCTAGGTAGAATGCGTTTGTCCTATTCTTTAGATATCTTGCAAGTATCATACATCTAGCCTCATGCATTCTTATGATCTTCTCTGTCAGTGATGGTAACTCCTGTAACTGTCTTATAAGATACTTATACTCCTCTTCTCTCAATCTCTCCATCATGTATGCGAGAGTTATGCTTAATATCGTTAGAACCATTATCTGAGTAGTGAAAGTTTTTGTAGCAGCTACACCTATTTCTGGACCTGCACGTGTATATATGACCATGTCTGACTCTCTAGGTATCGTACTATCAACAACGTTTGAGACAGCTATAACCTTACAGCCCCTCTCTTTAAATGTTCTTACTGCCATTAATGTGTCTATCGTCTCTCCTGACTGTGATATTGCTATCAGTACTGAGGAATCATTTATAGCATTGACATACTTTCTATACTCTGATGCTATGAATGTTGTTACGTTAGCTCCTGCAAGCTCTGTGAGAAGATAATCACATACTAGTCCTGCATGATATGATGTTCCTGCACCTGTTATGAATATTCTATCAGCCTTAGCTAATAGTGAGCATATGTTTCTAACATTCTCCATCTCTATACCACTTAACGTATTTGATAGAGCTAGAGGCTGCTCATGAATCTCCTTAAGCATGAAGTGTGGATAACCTCCCTTACTAGCCATATCTAAGCTCCAGGATATTACTCTAACTCTCTCTCTCCAGTTTACAGGCTTTCCATCCTTCTCTATGTATATCTCTGTAGGAGTTATGTACCCTAGCTCACCATCTTTAAGCACTATTACCCTATTAGTATATTCTAATACTGCAGGTATGTCACTAGCTATCATGTTCATACCATCTCCAACACCTATGATTAATGGTGACGTCATTCTAGCGAAGAATATCTTTGATGGCTCGTATATTGATATGAGACCTATAGCATATGTACCACATAGCTCTTCTACGGATCTTCTAAATGCTTCAAAGAGATCTCTAACATTTTTGAAGTTCTCTTCTACAAGATGAGCTATTACTTCTGTATCCGTCTCACTCTTAAATACGTGACCTCTAGCTTCCAGGTTCTCTCTTAGCTCAAGGTAGTTCGATATTATGCCATTATGAACTACGGCTATAGTATCTCTACAGTCCGTGTGCGGATGCGCGTTCTCGTCACTAGGTTTGCCATGTGTTGCCCATCTTGTATGTCCTATGCCTACTCTTCCATAGATCTCGTCGAATCTTAATCTTCTATTTAACTCAGCTATCTTTCCTCTACCTTTCCTCACTATAAGTGAGCCATCTCTTATTACTGCTATTCCAGCAGAATCGTAGCCTCTGTACTCTAGTCTCTCGAGGCATCTTCTTATCATCTTTCCTATATTTTCAATTTCTGAGCATGCTATTCCCACTATGCCACACACGTTTCTAATATTACTATAAGTTATCTATCTTATATACGTACCTTTGCTACACATTTTCGGAATGTTTTTGAGTCTCGTCCATCCTATATAGATCCTGTGGGAGGTCTCGTCATAGACGAGAAATTGAAGGAGGCTTACAGGAAGTTCAAACAGATGTTCGAGAAGGAGCTTCAGAACCGTAACCTAATATATAACTTTGATAGAGCATGGATAGCACTTCACTGTATAGATATGTGCGTCTATAAGCATTATGTAGTATACTTCTCACTAGGCTATAGAGAGTTCAGAGACATGTGGAACAAGATAGCTGAAGAGCTCTTGAAAGATCTTGGAGTACAACCTGACCCTAAGGAGGCTCTGAGAACAGTCATCAAGATTGGTGATAAAGAGATGAAGATGAGCCAGGTAATAAACATGTTCCTAGTATGGTATTTCTCTGAGAATGAGGAGCTCTGTAAGATTCATGTAGAAAATATAAAGCATAAACTTAAACTCATGAGTGATTATGCTAAAAAACTTCTGAGAGTTCTAGCACTAGATAGAGAACTAATGACCATAGGCTCAATAGTATTTGACGAGAAGTGGTTAGGAGAGCACTATAAGGATAAGATAAGAGAGATCTATGGTGAGGAGGATGTAGATATGAAGAAGCTTGAGATAGCTGTCGTAGAATTGAACAAGCTTGGACTAATAATGTACTGTAACATAGCTATAAGAGACTTCGAGAAGCTTGATGTTAAGGTGATAAACGAGTACTATATAGCTCCTCACCTAGCACCAATCTGGAGAAACTTAGATAAGTTCCTAGACTAGTCTTAACTCAGGTGATGACAGCTCCCGGATCAGAATGGAATGAAGAGTTCACGTACCGTCTGATCAGAACCTCTGACCATCTTCATCTATTCTGCTACCAGCGTGCTCATCACGTGATAAATGATAGATAATACGTTTAATACTTAACCTTTTCTAAACACAACAAATGGATCTCCTTGAGGTAACGTTAGACATAGCTAAAAAAGCTGGAGAACTATTAAGAAGGAAGGCTCTAGATAAATCATCTTTAGATATTGTAGCTCAGACTCAGGATGATGTTACTCGTAGAATAGATATTGAAGTTGAGAACCTGATAATAGATGAGATCAGGAAGAGAGAGATTGATAGTATAATCGTATGTGAAGAACATGGAATAGTTAAGACTAGTAATACACAGCCAAAGTACATATTCGTCATAGATCCTCTAGATGGTTCAGCAAACTTCGTATCGAACCTACCATTCTATTCTGTATCTATAGCAGCTGGAGAATATAAAGGAGAGAAAACTATGATAAAAGATCTACAGATAGGAATAGTAAACTACGTTCCTAGAAATGTAATATATTACTCAGATAAGAGCTGTAACATGTTTAAAATAGAGGGTAATGACATAATGTTTGATAAAGTTCCTCACGAGAAACCTAGCTTCGTCATATATGTTGAACCACGTAATAGAGAGGTTATGTTAAGCTTTCTGAGAGAGTTCTGGGAAGCCTTTCCTGACGTTAAGGTAAGGATTTTTGGTGCGGCAAGTATAGAAATGATGCAGACAATTCTAGGAAAATTCACAGGATTCATAGATGTGAGAGATAAGCTTCGCGTAGTCGACATATCTGCTGCGTACGTCTGTGCATCTGTCTGTGGTGCATCAGCGATAGATACATCTGGGAGAGATCTTGGAGAAAAGATAATACTTGAGCTGCCTAGGTCTAGCTTCGTATTATCAAGGTATAGTGATGTTGTAGAGAGAATCACAAGTATCTTCCACAAAGTACTCCGAAAGTTTTAGTGTATACTTATGAGATAGGATACAGGAAACGGTATAAAAGACGTATACGCACATAAATAATTGATGATCAAGATAACTCTAAACTATAAATGTCCACTATGCGGATCCAATCTAATACTATTAGAAAAGAAGAAGTACGTAGAGATAATGTGCCCACGGTGTGGAATAGGATTGCGGGAAGATAAGAACTTAATAACAGAGACTCTACGTAATGGAAAGGTGGTAGAATGGAAAGACGCTATAATAAGACTAGTACTAGACTTCTATAACTCTACGCCAACTATCCTGAGAATAAGACGTGTATGTAAGTTTAACAAAGGTGCTCACATACTTGAAAACGTAGGGTAGTCCACCCATATCAACACATGCAGCTACCTCATCAACATTATGAATCTTACGTAGACAAGCATAGTACATTACTAACATAGTTATTATAGGAGTAAGACCATGTGAATAAAAAATCTCTAACGGAAGATAATATATCTGATGAAAAACTGGAAACCTCTCACAGAGGTACTCGTTAATTATTGGAAGAATCTCATTAATATTTATATCAAATAGTGAAGAATAATCAATCTTGAATAGCCTAGTCTTCATCGATACCATATCGTGAATCACCATTAGAGACTCCTCAACATATACTCCCATATCTGTCATCATCAGGTTTATCATATGCGCGAACTCTGAATCTCTAAAACTATACTTATCAAACATCTTCTCTATACCTCCAATAATAATATTTTCAATATCTTCCACAGTTGATAAATCTTTAATTGAAGCTTCAATTGTGGAATCTTTTATGCATGATTGAGTTTTAAATAAAACATCTAAGAGATCTCTAAACTTAAGATTACTATATGATAATTTATCTATAACGATCTTATTTATCTTTTTAATAAGTTCAAATTTTTTATATAATTTTGTTAATATCATACTATCACCAAGATCAATTATTACGCTATCTCTATCTAGTGAAGGAACAATATTAAGTATATATTCATCTCTGTTTACTACATCTTTCACCTGTCTCTCAATATATTCTTGATCTATTAAGTCTCTCTCATTTGGATCATTATGGCTCATGTTTGGGCAATGTACTACGTCTACGTAGATCGTGTCCTGATCTCTTGAGTATCCTATGTATAGTGGGTAGAGTCGACAGAATGATGGTCTTTCTTCATATATTTGGCATATTGCTTTCCTGTCCTCTCTTTTGAGGAATACGCACCATTTTTCTCCTTCGGAGTCCTCTACAGGTTTCATAATTATCTTCGAGACATATATGTAATCTCTCAATTCTATTGGAACTCTAAGTCCAAGTTTTCTTCCAAGTTCTCTAATCTTTTCAAACTCTTTTGGTGTTAGTTCAACACTTCCTTTACAACATGCTCCACACATGTTACATCTAAAGTAGTGTCTAGTGTTTGATAATGATACTATCTTCACGATCTTTAAGTTTTTGAGAAGATTAATATTGGTGATGGTCTGGTGAACTGTTTATAAGGAGTGAAGACCGAAAGTTTAGGAGAAGTGAGTGAGAAAGATCTGATAGAGGTAACTAGGGAGATAGGAAGGGAAATTAGGGAGTTTGCTAAGAAAATAAGTGAGATACTGAACATTAGGCTAGAGAAGGTGCTAGATGCACTTAACTTAGCTAGAGCTGCAGAGATAATAGACATAAAAGTTGAGGGAGATGAGATAATTGGTATAAGAGCGAGAGTACCATCAGAAAGTAGACCTGGACATTATTATTATGTTACTGTAGGATACTACGGGTATAAGTGCAACTGTGAAGCAACAATGTATAGAGGAAGAATATGTAAGCATGTGCTTGCAGTACTCATGTTATGGAACGTGATTAACGTATTTAAGACAGGTAAAGCACTGGACGTATATAGGATAAGATGGCTCCATGAGCAACATCAACCTGAGAAAGAGAGTGAAGGAGAGCTACGAGAAGATAGCACAAGTATTTGATGAATCAAGAACAAGACCTTGGAGAGATATACTGAATATATTAGAAAAAGTTGATAAGAGTAATGGAAAGATTATAGATGTAGGTTGTGGTTCAGGAGCTAATGCTGAGTACCTCTATAACAAGTATAGGGAGAGGTATGTAGGAGTTGATATATCTTTAAACATGTTGAAGAAACTTAAACAGAAGTTGGGTAATGTTGACCTAATATGTGGAGATGTAATTAACCTACCTATAAGAGATAGAGCAGGTAGCACTATAACATGTATAGCAACTATACATCACTTATCAACAAGAGAAGATAGGATTCGAGCTATAGGAGAACTATGTAGAATATGTAAGAATAATGCACATATATTGATATCGGTATGGAGAATAGAAAGTAAGGAAGCTATGAGAAGATACATTGAACTAACATCTCAGGATGTACTTGTACCATGGTCCTGGAAGCTTGATGAAAGAGTTGAAAGATATTATCACCTATATTCAAATAATGAAATAATGGACGAGATACATATCTGCAAATTAATATACAGGTATAATATCAAGATCATCGTTAGAACAATAGTTAGGATAGGTAGATTCTTAAATGATGTAGCGCTAGTGCTGAGAAATTGAAAGACTTCTTTCCATCCAGATGATACTACTTTACCATCATCATCCACTGCTTTTGCTGTTAGTTCAATAG
>JAADDN010000025.1 GCA_013153895.1 Thermoproteota archaeon
TAAGCAGTTAGAGTTTAAAGAGAAACTTATTGAGCTAGTACGTAATGAGATGATCTTCTACCCACCAGAGTTTAAGGATAAACTTATAAGTTGTATAGAGTCACTCGAATTTGATTGGCCAATATCACGTAGAAGATATTATGCTACTGAGATACCAATATGGTACTGTATTGATGAGAATGGTAATAAGATACCACTAGTTCCTGAACCTGGAAGATATTATAGACCCTGGAGAGATGAGCCTCCTAGAGAGATTGTTGAGAAGTGTCCTACTGGGAGGATTGAGGGTGAGACTAGAGTTCTAGATACATGGTTTGACTCATCTATATCTTGGATGTATGCGTCTGGGTATACTAAGCCTGAGATTAACGTGTTTGAGAAAGTGTATCCTCACTCAATAATGAGGCCTCAAGGCTATGATATAATTAGGACATGGCTCTACTATTCAGTACTTAGAGCATATTTACTATATGGTAAACCACCATTCAAGTACGTTAGAATATCAGGAATGGGGTTAGATGAGAAAGGAGAAGCAATGCATAAGTCTAAAGGAAATATAATAGATCCAATACCACCAGTAGAGAAGTATGGTGCTGATGCAGTAAGATTCTGGGCTGCTGCAGCAGCAAAATTAGGTAGTGATTACAGATTCATGCCTCAGCTAGTAGAGACAGGTCACAGCTTTGTTACAAAGCTGTGGAATATAGCAAGATTTATATCACAGTTCCCCATAATACTTGATCAACGTGAGATATCGTTAACACCTCTAGATATGATGATATTAGCTAAGCTAGAGGAAGTATTATCTAGATGTGTAGAATCTTACTCAAGATTTGACGTATATGAGCCAGCGCACATGATATTCGACTTCACATGGCACATATTTGCAGATCATTATCTAGAG
Source organism: Thermoproteota archaeon (assembly GCA_013153895.1). Classification (GTDB taxonomy): domain Archaea; phylum Thermoproteota; class Thermoprotei; order Thermoproteales; family Thermocladiaceae; genus JAADER01. The sequence continues at coordinate 905 of JAADDN010000025.1, forward strand.
GCAGTGAAGCCACGTGCATATAATAGAGAAGGATACTTCACAGAGAGTGAACAGAAGGCAGCATGGTTCACATTACATACAGTTCTGAGAGAGATCACTAAACTAGCTGCGCCAATAATGCCCTTCGTCACAGATTACATATGGAGGAAACTATATGGCGAGACTGTACATAGACAATACATACCTGATAAATTAGAAATAGAGTTCGATAGAAAATATGGAGAATTGATCGATATCTTCATGAAGTTTAATCGTGCAATATGGACATACAAGAACAAGCATGGTCTAAGTCTAGCAGCACCATTAGAAGCCATAGTATACGTACCTGAAAAACTTGAACCACTTATAAGAGAGTTGAAGGTAATGCATAAGGTTAAGGAGATCAGGATAGGGAAGCCAGAAGGACAGTGTGATAAGATTGAGGAGGAGATATTTATCTGTAGAGAATAGTTACTCAAAACTTACGATAGGGTCGATTATCTTACCTGACTCAACATCTACGAGACCTAGATCGGTTATCCTTATCTCAGGAACTACTACAAGAGAGGCGAACATTAACGGAGCTATCTTGTACAGTCCTCTACGAATATCAGAGTCAATATGTGAGAGAAGTTTCTCAAGATCATTTATAACATCTTCATCATCAGACATGAGTCCAGCTATGTCAAGCTTAACTAGGGAGATTACTTCAGAATCTTTAACTAGAACTATGCCTCCACCTACACGTTCAAGTTCTCTAACAGCTCTATACATATCTCTTACATTTCTCCCAACAACGGTCAAATTATGAGAGTCATGTGATATTGTCATGCCGATAGAGTAATCATTAATGTCGATTCCAGTACAGAACCCTCTACCAATACTTCCAGACCTACCATGTCTCTCTATAACAGTGATGTAGTACACGTTCTCTGGAAGAATCCACTCACCATTCTCAACACTTATCTTCATGATCTTTCTCCTAGTCAATATTGTACCTTCAATGAACTCTATCACGTTGATCATGCATGTACATTCACTTCTTGGACATGAAGGCTTAAGGTCTCTTGGCTCGAGTGGTGGTATCTTTACAGTGTTTCTGAAATATGGTGGATATATATGTCTTGGAAAGTCTATTAGTAGTGAGCCATCACTATATACTAGCTCTCCTTCACAAAATACTTTAACAATCTTTAGATCTTTGTCGAGAAGTATCAGATCTGCAAGTCTTCCTGGAGCTATGCATCCTATAAGCCAGTCTAGTCCATAATATGTTGCTGGATTTAACGTGCATAGTGAGATTGCTTCAGGGATCTCAAGTCCAGAGCTCACTGCTATTCTCACTGCCTCATCCAGGTACCTATCCTTCAACTCTATTATGTTTATGTCATCGCTAACTATCATTGCTCTCTTAAGAACATTTTTAGGAATGTTCGTTATTATTTTTGGGAGGTCCCTCGAAAATGTTCCATATCTAATCATTATGTATAATCCTCTCCTAGCTTTCTCAATAGCTTCATCGAGGCTAGTTATCTCGTGATCAGAGTCAGGTCCAGCAGCAATATATGCACATAATTTATCACCTCTGAGTGATGGAGCATGACCACACACTCTAAATCTCAACTTCTCGGCCATTATTATCTCTGTAAGTATGTCATGATCACCGTCAAGTACTGATAACACATCCATGACCTCTCCTAGAGCTATCGACCAGTCATCTCTGAGTAATCTCTCAACATCTTCAGGTATCAGTTTGTTAGGATTAGTCTCAAGCTTGAGTTTTGTTGCTGGTATGCATGATGGTACTGTTAGGTACATTTTTAATGGACATTTGACACATTCTTTCATGAACTCTCTAATACCATCTACTCCTAGGACATTACCTATCTCGTGAGGATCTATAAATACTGTAGTTACTCCATGCATTATAGCATATTTTGAAAATATTGATGGTGTAACCATGCTGCTCTCTACGTGTACATGTGCATCAACTAATCCTGGAGCTAGTAGAAATCCTCTACAGTCTACTACTTTTGGAGATTTATTATACATTTTCGAGTAATCACCAACAAACGCGATCAACCTATCCTTAATGACAACATCAACGTTCTCCTCTATCTCACATGTGAGAACGTTCACGAGCTTGACATTTCTCAACACGAGGCTCGGCCTTTCCTCACCTAGAGCACACTTGATTGCTCTTACACGTTCTCTTATTGTTGGTATTCTAAGCATCAGTGACCGCCAACTCTTCACCTATCTGGGGCCCATCTATTCATCACTCCTTCTATCTCTTCTCATGTGGACTTTATAAGCTATCTGTCTCATCTGTAGGTTAGGCATGGTAGATAGAGCATAATTGTGGATAGTGTTCGTTATCTTGTGTATCAGATCATCGAGCTCTCTTATCCTGACCTTTATATGATCTGACCAAGTCTTCCCAGCTCTCTGACTTATCAAGACGTTGTACAGTCTCTTAGCCATGTTAAGTATCCTTATCTCAGTAGGTCTCAGACTCCAGGGTAACCTCACGTTCTCTATAGTCCTAATCTGCTTATACCTCTCTAATCCTATCTGCTGAGCATAGACGTGATGGAGAAATAGGTGAAGTAGCACGTCGAGAGTTGACCTATAGTTAAGTACTATGAGCTGTGAATCTGGAACATATTGACCAGTTATAGACTTACAGTATGGATCAACATCACGTACACATGCTGAGCCTTCATTACACTCATCTACTTCCTGTAACGTTACTAGTACTGCTGGCTTACTCACGCTTAACTTTGTTGACCAATCCTCAACTATCTCTTCATAAAGCTCCTCTATCTCACGAACAAGTCTGAGAACCTTTCCCTCAATTTCTGACCTTATGAACTCCTCAATAGTACTCATCTACATGTATAGTTACCTTAAGCTAGATATTAACCTTTTCACATTAACTATCTAAGATCTTCTACACAGGACAAGGTATATTATGTCGATAGGCGTCTTAACGCTATTGATCACTCTGTCAAGAATTATGGGAGCTAACGACGATACCGTGTATAAAACGTAGCCTCCCTCCTTAACTATCCTAAAAGAGTTTACTAGTATATCCTTTAGAACATTCATGGATGAGTTAGCACATATCTCTACATAATTATCGCATGGAAGATATGGTGGATTAGTCACAGTAATGTCAAATACCGAACTTCTTATCGCCGAGGCAGAAGATGTCTGTACTATATCTACAATATCTTCGATACCTAGTAGCTTAATGTTTAGTTTAGTATTTAATATTGCTATATTAGACACATCTGTACATACTACATATGCTTTAAATATTCTTGCAGTAAGTAGTCCTATTATACCTGTACCTGAACCAATCTCACATACCTTCAGAAGTTTTCGATTATTCTTGAATAGTTTTAGTATTCCGAGTATTGTTAGATACGTTGAGTATGATAGTTCTGGTCTGAAGCTTCCTCTCAATACTATGATTCTTAATCCTCTAATGTTTATAATATATGTCTTTCTTGCTGTTAATAGTACATGTATGATGTGTGATATCATCCTTATGATGATGGTCTTGATCTTGTACCTTAAGCTCAACCTGTAATTTATGTTACAGAAGTATTTTTAAATAGATACTACACGCTTGTAAAGGTATGTCGCTGACCATAGACCCAAAGACGTTCTATGCAAATCCACCACCTGGAAAGCCATTTTACGTAAGATTTGTTGTACCGCCAGAGATAGCTGAGAAGGCGTATGAGATACTGTCAATAGCTAGGCAGACAGGAAAGATAAAGAAGGGAACTAACGAGACTACGAAAGCCATAGAGAGAGGACTAGCAAAGCTTGTCCTGATAGCTGAGGATGTTGATCCTCCAGAAATAGTAGCTCACCTACCATTACTATGTGAGGAGAGAGGTGTACCCTACGTCTATGTTCCAAGTAAGGAACGTCTTGGAAAAGCTGCTGGAATTGAGACTCAGGCAGCATCAGCATGTATAATAGATCCAGGACAGGCTGCACAAGAGCTAGAGCAGCTGATAGAGAAGATAAATGAGATAAGAGTGAAGGCTGGATTGAACCCGATAGTTCCTTCTGCAGCTCCAGAGAAAGCTGCTGCAAAGAAGGCAGCAAGAAAGAGGTAATACTAGACATATCTTAGGCAAGGTTCTCAAAATAGTTCGAGTTCTTAGTGAAACACAAATCCTTAATACCCCTACACAAGCTTCTACACTAGATGAGTGAGGAGGTAAAAGTTCCAGAGGAAGTACAACAACAACAGGAGCAGGAAGTAAAGTTCAGTCCGTATGATGATGCAGTAGCTGCACAGGTAATACAGATACTTGGAAGAACAGGTATAGCTGGAGAGGTAACCATAGTTAGAGTAAGAATACTCGAGGGGAGAGATAAGGGTAGAGTTATAACGAGAAACGTGAAGGGACCTGTGAGAGTTGGAGATATCTTGATGCTTAGAGAGACTGAGAGAGAAGCTAGGAGACTCACCGTCAGGTAGTGAACTAGTCTTTAAAACTTCTAAAGCTAGACTTAATAGTGAGGTGATGAGTCTTACCCCACACAGATCAGTGAAGACGAGCACCGCAGCTGAAGTCGCTGCGTTAGGTTTTTAAGGAGTCTCGAGAGTCGAGGAGAAGCTATGCTTAACAGGTTGCTAACATTGCTCATTGATATAGCATTAGTGAGCGCTGGAGCATGTGTAGGAGCATCACTTAGATACGCGATCTCTCGACTAGTACCAGCAATAGATGGCTTTCCAGTAGGTACGTTAATAGTGAACTTCATTGGAAGTCTACTTATAGGATTCATAATGTACTCATCATTCCTATATGGAGTGTTTACGAGAGAACAAAGATTACTATTAGTAACAGGTTTCTGTGGTTCATTAACAACATTCTCAACATTTGCATACGAGACCTTCTCACTAATACAGGAAGGAATGTGGTACTTAGCTGCTCTAAATATAGTAAGCAATGTTGCTTTATGTATAGCTGGTGTATATCTTGGAAGAATATTGGCTGGGTTAATATTTTAGACATCGAATGAAGTTCTGAAAGTGTGAGAACGTGAGCAACTGGGTAAGAATGAGAATATACTTAGGAGAATCAGATAAATATCATGGAAAACCAGCATATATGTACCTCATAGAACTATTTAGAAAAGAAGGACTAAAAGGAGCAACAGTGATGAGAGGAATAGCAGGATTTGGAAGCAAAAGTATAATACACTTTCCAAGTATATTGAGACTCTCAGAAGATCTACCAATAATAATTGAAGTAGTTGATGAAGAATCAAAAATAAATAACATACTTGAGAAAGTTAAAGAAGTAGTTAAAGAAGGACTCATAACGATAGAGAAGTTAGATACAGTAATAATAAGAAGACATGGAGAAGCTTAATAACCATAATAATCCACTACTACACCCTTCTCAACAATCTTCAACATGTTAGTAAATATGTACTTGAGCTCTCTTGCAGTATACTTGAAATATCTATCAGAAGGCTCTTTAAGAAGCTCAATAAGTCTCTGACCACATCTTGGACACTTCCTGATACTGCTACTAGATATGAGATCCCTCCTACACTCTGAACATCTATACATGAAAATATCCTTATCATAATCAACATAATCTAACTTCACTAACAGACCAAAGCTAGTTAATGCTACACCATAGATCACATCTTTAGCTTTTCTTAAGAAGTTATAACTGAGATATATATGAGGTAATGCAATAATTATTCTAGATTTACCATAGAGAATTATGCATCTTTCTCTTAAATATCTTAACAAGCTTATGCTAGGCCTAGAATATAGATATATTATTATTCCATGAACTTTCCTTACCTGATCTTGATCAAGTTTTGAAAGTTCGTCAACTCTAACAGCTACGTACTGTCTATCATCTCCTTCAGTATTGATGAACTGAATTGTACTATCTTTAGCTATCACTTCTACACTTCTTAAATCATTTAATATACCATCAACACCACCACAGTATGCTGCTCTAGCTAGATCTTCAAATGAGTCTAATATTGAGCTTAGGCAGATAAATACTCTCTTATCAAGACCAAGTTCTCTTCTTAATCTTGCAATAGTAGTGCTTAAAGATATCATTTTTTCAATATTTTTAATACTTTTTATAAGTTCGTCAAGCTTTATATCATCTACTATTGATATTATTTCGTTAGGATATATTATGAATCCGTCAGGTACCATCTTCAATATTTTCATTTTATCTTTTAGAGACCACATTCCTGAAATTGCGATTATGTCGTTTCTTCTACTTCTTGCTATTATTAACTTCATGAGACGTTACGTTAATATTCACATTTACTAAAGATTTCTCAGATAGATGTGCCTGAAAAGAATGTTAATTGGAGAATAATAATGATGAAGATAGCACCTGTACCAATAATATCCATGATAGTGACGTTATTGATAATTCATGTATATAATATGCCTACAGGTCAAGAGTATTATCAATATATGATGGAGGGTGTTCAGATAACGTTACCAATGATAATATACATAGTGATTCTACAGTTTGCAGTAGCTACAGTAATGTACATAATAGTTAAGACTAGGAGAGTCAGAGCTGCAAGATTAGGATTCTACCTAATAACTACAATGTTATCATTCTTCTCCTTATATGCTACATTATATGCAGCATTAGCTACATTGAGCAACGGTGATATTATTAGCTTAGTAATCTCCATAATCTTCACACCTGTGCTAGTCAAGCTGATAGATAGTGATAATCATAATTTAAGATATGTAGGCTTCCTCATAGTATGTATACTAGCCTCACTAAGCCTCATAGAATACCTATATGATACATCACTGATCTTCTTAATACTCTTACTCATGCCAGTAATGGACGTCATCTTAGTATACCTAGGTCCTCTTGGTAAGAGTATACAGGAGATAAAGAAGAGAAGACAAGAGTTCGGAATAGAGCATACAAGTCAACTAGAGTCTAAGATTAGAGACTCATCCTCAATAATAACTAAGCTCACTGTGAAGCTTGATGGTATAATGCTAGGTATAGGAGACTTCCTACTGTACTCTTTGGCTTCAATGTGGAGTATAGAGCTTATATCTGGCCTACTATCTATAACAGGATTAATACTCTACTCAATAATCTACTTAGCGCTCTTCTTACTAAGCTTCTACATCAACATTAAGCTATGTTTAAGAAAGGGTTATGGACCAGCATCTCCACTTCCACTCGTATCTGCTATTGCAGTAACATTACTCAGTTACTACCTCCTCACTCTTAAGTAACTTATCGAGCATCTTCTTCCTCTCTGACGATGTTGGATATAGTTTGAGGATATATGTCCAAGGGTTCTCATGAAGTTCTAAGACTAGCTTCCTCTTCTTCACAATTATGAGATCTCTTCTAGAATATTAAAATCAATCAGATAAAATACTTCAAAGTAGAATCTATTCCGCCTATTCATCATATAAATACTTAACCACAGGAAAGAGCATGAACGCAGACATCTATCTAGTGCTTAAAGATGTTACCTGTCCTTCATGTGGCTCGAACATAGTATTAATGGAGGATAGAAAGTTTGTATGGGTAGGATGCGAGAGATGTCGTATCTTTGTGAGAGTTACAAAGGCTTCAATAAGCAAAAAAGTTCGTGGAAGTCTATTTCCTTGGCGTGAGATAATTAAAGATCTTATCAGTACTCTCTATCAAGTATGTCAACAATGATGCTTATCCTCTCACTCCTAATCTTCTCGTAGAGGACATCTCTAATGTTCTTCACAACAGTATCATAATCAACTTTCTTAACCTCGTTCTTCTCTCTAACATATAGGTCTGTTGATACTACTACTCCACTAACCTTCTCACCCTCCTTATACGAGTAGAAGTATTTGAACACCTCTACTCCAGGAATGTCCATTCCCGGTCCCTTACCTAGATATATGACGGTTATCTTGAAGAGACCAATTATCGGTGTAACTTCTCTAATAAGTCTAGATAAGTCATCTGCTATTACAGCAATACTCTCAACACCATACTTATGCAATGTTCCTAGGCTATGAGGTCTTCTCTCAAGCATGAGTGATAGTTCGTCTATAGTCATTAGAGGACATACTCTATATCTTAAAGTCCTGTACCTCAGTATCTTCTCAAGATCACTTTCAAATAAGACGTTACATGGAATATAGTATATGTGAGTTCTACTTATCGGTCTCCTTGCTAAGAATCCTCTCAGCTCTACTTTTCTCCGCAT
>JAADDN010000111.1 GCA_013153895.1 Thermoproteota archaeon
TTCTTTTGTTGTTTTTAGTATTGTTTTGAGTGTTTGTTTTGTTGTCCAGGTGCTTTTTGTTCCTTTTCTATCTTTTATGTGTAGTTTTTCTGGTTCTGTTGTTTCTAGTTCTCTTATTATTTCTTGTGTTAGTTTTTCTAGCTTCATGTTTTTTATTGGTTTATCTTGTTTATATTTTAGTTTGGGTCTTCTGTTTCTATATTGTTACTAGTATTGTAAGTGTCTGATATATTGCGTATATTATCGTTATTAGTAGTGTTGCTGTGAGGATCTGTAAGAATAGTCTTGCTGTCTCTTTTGTGAAGAGTGTTGTATATGTTAGACTTGTGGTAGATATGTTATAGATTGTCCTAGCGTAGTTCAGTGCTAAGCTCTTAGGTACTATTGCTACCTCAGGTATTGTTGTGAGTGCTAGTGCTAGTGTTGTTCCTGCTATTAAGTCAGCTATTATGAACATTAGGTCATAACTCTTCACTACCATAGATAATAATGCTGCTAGGACTGTGCCCGCCTCGTAACCTACCTGTGAGAGCGCTGATACTCTAAGTGTTCCAAGCTCTGTCACATATGTTGAATATATTGCTGTTATAAGTATGAACCCTCCCATTGTTGCTGTAGAGAATAAAAGATAGATGCAGGGCTGTACTAATGGCTGTCTAGCTACGATCGCTAGTCCTATAGTAACTATGAGAAGTATCATAGATATTCTACAGAGCTTATTACTTCTCCATACTAGTGATCCCACTATAGTACCTATTGAGCCAGCTACCACCAGGATCGTTGCAAGCATCTGTGTAGCATGCATCTCTGCTTTGATATATGGTATCCATATCATATATGCTAGGTTTATACTAGTACAAAAAAGTATGTAGAAGAGGAGTGAAGTAACTTTACCAACCTCAACCTCAAGACTAGGAGTCTGAACAGGTGGACCAACACGTGGATGAAACTCAGAGAACAATAATGAGACAGATCCTAAAAGTCCAACAGCTCCAGCTAGAGAGTAGAGGTAGATGTATGTTCTTAAACTACCATGAAGAGCCCATATTAACGCCATCGATAATAGTAGACCTATGATTGATGTTGCTGAACCAACAGCAAATCTCTTAGATACAACATCAACCACGTCCTTACCTGTGAAAGACACATATATTAGATAGTTCAGAAATATTCCAACAGGAGTTGTTATGAACATTGCAGCACAAGATATAGCTATCTCGAGAGGCTTAAGATATATGAGAAATGGAAGACTCATCCACAGTATCCTCTCTAGACCATGAGTAAGCAAGGTTAGAGCTCTCAATCCCTTGTGAGATAGTGAGAGTCCTCTCTTATATATTAATGCTGCAAAAAATACAGAGAAGACTGCCTGAAGTAGAAATATTGTAGAGATAGTAGATAAATTATAGTTAGCATAGCTAAGCATTATTATGAAGAAGCTCCTAGTAATAGAGACATAGAAACCACCAGTAGCAGCCTCAATAATGAGACCAAGCCTAGGACCAATCTCCCGCATCTTTTAGACAGGTATAACATGGGCAAACCTTAATAAACCTAGCTCGAGAATCAGCGTAATGCCTCTCAGACCAGGCAGATGCTACAGATACTTCAGCGGACCACCATACACGAGACTAGAGTACATTCATGGAGCACCATACGTCCAGATACCAAAGTTCGATATGGGAGCAACAAGTGCAGCAGCTAGAGCAAGATTCGACACAGTAGTCAAGCTAGTAGCAGAAGAGATAGGACAGATAAGAATGAACGCTCTAGAAGCAGCAAGACAGATGGCATTCAAGTACCTAAACAAGGTTCTAGGACAAGAAAACTTCTACCTGAGAATAAACGTGTACCCGTTCCACGTACTTAGAGAGAACAAGATGTTAGCAATGGCAGGAGCAGACAGATTACAGGAAGGTATGAGACTAGCATTCGGAAGTCCAGTAGGTAGAGCAGTGAGAGTAGAGAGGGTTGGACAAGTAATAATGTTCGTAGAAGTAGAAGAGAGAAACGTAGAACATGCTAAAGAAGCTCTAAGAAGAGCAAAATCAAAAATATCAATACCCTGTAGAATAGTAGTCGAGAAGAAACAGACAAACGGGAAACAGTAAGAGAAGGAAAACACTAATCCTCTTCCGATAGTTTTAAATTATAAGTACATAGATATATCTACCTCAAGCAGTAAGGAAGGTGAAGAGTGATGTGGAATGGCGTAGATACAAGACAACTATACAAGGATAGAGTAGAGGTCGCGGTAGACCTATGGGACAAGATACTTAGAGGACAGATAGTGAACAGAGCTCAACTAGAAGAAGAACTATACGCAGAATATAAGAAGAGAGGTATAGAACCATTCAGAGGATTCAGCAAGATAAAGATATATGATAAAGAGATAGCGACAGTATTCGTAGTAGGAAGATACGGACTAGGACTAGACGACGACATAATAGAATCAACAAAACACATATTCACAGTAGAGTACCGCTGCGATAGAGCATATAGACTACTTAGGAAACACGACTTCAAGATCACGGAGAACCCAGACCTAAAAGACACTATTAGAGAGCTCATAAACGTTCCAGACCTAGGATATGGACTGGAGGATAGAGTATTCAGAATGATGAGATACGTATTCACAGGAACAATACTAACATTCTTCTCAGAAGAAGAGTTCGTAAATACGTATAGAGCACTACAAGAAATATTCCCAGAACTCAGAGACGTGTTGATAAGATACGTAAAGTTCTACGTAGCATTCAAGATAGCTGAAGGAATAGTGCTAGGACAGATAGGTGATCCATCAGAGAGAAAGATATTCAAGTACGTGTTCTGTGTCAAACTAAATGTTCAGAGGTGTGCACCACCTGATAAACTTATTAGGGAAGTAGCATTAAGAGTATATAAGGTTCCTAAGAGAGTACTAGACAGATTATTTGCAGACCTATCACAAGGACCATCTAACGTTCCTACAGCTGGATCAAAATGATCTATCTAGATAATATGTATATTGTAGAAATCATACCCCCCTGCTCAACCTCTCTTCTCTCAACGATCTCCAACTTACTAACATGTGCAGCATGCTCCACAAGTCCTCTACGTGGAGATATAAGGACTATCTTACCACCATCTCTCAAGACTTTAGAAAATTCTTCAAGAATCTTCACATAGAACTTTCTCAGAGAGTCATCTATCGTTCTCATTCTTATACCATATGGAGGATTAGTAACTATACCATCACAATAACGTATAAAACTGCTTAATCGAGTAGAGTCTGAACATATTATGCATGCTCTATCATGTACCTCTGCTTCATATATGTTTCTGAGGGCTCCTCTACAGTTATGTACATATATTTCAACTCCATAGTACGTCGAGTTAACGTAATGATATAGACCTTCTATGATTATAGTTCCTGAACCACATAGAGGATCTAGTAAAACATGCTTACCATATCTATCATAGTTCAAGAGCATGTTCATAGCATAGGCTAGTGGAGGGTTCAGAGTTGCTTCATGATGAAATACTCTATAACTTCTCTGCCTCAGTGACCTATGTATGATCTCTATAGCTAGCACATACCTATCACCTATCACGTCCAGCTCTATAATGATGTCAGGATTATCTAAGTTCACTATAGGGTAGAACCCTAATTTTTCTCGAACACTATTCCTCAACTTATCGCCAAATAGTCTACTTACGTCCATGCTAGTAAACTCATGATCACCAGCTCTCACAGATCTTACTGCGAACGTTGTATGTGGTGTAAACATGTCTACTATAGGATCAACATTTATGTGTGTAATTAATTTTTTAAGAGACTCTAAATCTCTTCCAGGTATGGTTCCCTCATCTATGACTAGGTACGCCTTCTCTATTGTTCGAAAATTTCTAATATTTTTCAATATCTTCTCATCAGTCTCTACTATTAATCTTCCTGATAGTTCTGTTATGCCTATCTTATACCATGAATATACGTTGAATCCCTTCATAGTGATCTCACGAACAACAATGTCCTCGATTCCTGGAACAGTAGTAAGCATCAGGCGGATAGTCACTACTTGACTGATGATAGACACGTATTTATAAACCTCCTAGCATCTCAATTATACGACGGAAGGAGGATGGCAACGCTCGAGAGAAGCGTAGACATATACATCCCGGACAGCACGGTCTTCCTGGACGGGAGCTTGAAAGAGCTCATACTGAAGGGTAACATACGTGGGAAGGTCCTGATACATACCATACTGGTCAGAAAGTTCGAGAACGAGTACAGGAAGGGCAGCGCTCTCGGACTACTAGGAATAAAGGAGCTTGAGGAGATCATGACGAGCGTAAAGAAGCTTGGATTAGAGGACTACGTGAAGCTCGACTTCATATCTGAGCTACCTAGAGGATACAGGATAGATGATGTAGACAAGGCTGACGAGATATGTAGAGAGCTTGCTAGAGAGTGGAACGCTATCCTAGTAACAAGCGAGGAGATGGCATACCTAATATGCTCAGCAACAGGAACAAGATGCATCTACACAGGCAAGACTAAGAGACTAGAGTTCGAGAAGTACTTTGACAAGAACACGCTATCAGTACACTTGAAGGAGGGATGTGTACCATATGCAAAACGTGGAACACCAGGAAACTGGGCACTAGTACCAGCAGGAGACTCAGTCTTAACAAGGGAACAGCTTGAGAAGCTTGTTAGAGAGATCGTTAGCTCAAGCTTCAAACTTGAGCCTCTATGTAGATTAGAGATATGTAGAGAACACTCAATAGTAGCACAGTGCGGAGAGTATAGAGTAGTCATAGCAATGCCACCAGTCTCGGACGGTATAGAGATAACCATAGCTAGACCAGTCATAAGGAGAAAGCTTGAGGACTATAACCTACATCCAAAGATACTAGAGAGACTGAACCAGGCTGAGGGAATAGTCATAGCTGGATCACCAGGAGCTGGAAAGACAACTTTTGCACAAGCATTAGCAGAGTACTATGCTAGACGTGGAAAGATAGTGAAGACCATAGAGAGTCCAAGAGACATGATACTTCCAAGCGAGATCACGCAGTACTCTAAGACATATGCAACATCAGAAGAACTACATGACCTACTCCTACTATCAAGACCAGACTACACGATATTCGACGAGATGCGTGATACAGCAGACTTCGAGCTATATATTGATCTCAGACTAGCAGGCATAGGAATGGTAGGTGTAGTACATGCAACATCACCAATAGATGCAATACAGAGATTCGTCCACAGAGTAGACCTAGGACTCCTACCATCAATAGTGGACACAGTCATATTCATGAAGAATGGAGAAGTAGATAAGGTATATGCACTAGAGATGACTGTGAAAGTACCTGAAGGACTGAGAGAGGAGGACCTAGCAAGACCTGTAGTAGTAGTAAAAGACTTCGTAACAGGAGAACCAGAGTACGAGATATATGTGTTCGGTGAAGAGAAGTTCATAGTACCTCTAAAGAAGACACTACCACCACGATCAGTAATAGATAGGAAGGTCATGACGAGGATAGTGAGAGCATTAAAGAAGTACATACCACCTAACGAGATAAGGATAGAGAAGACAGCAGACAACGTGTATGTAGTGAAGATACCTGAGAGCTACATGGGAATAGCAATATCTAGAGGACTACCAAAGATAGAGGCGCTAAAGAGGAAGTTTAACGTAGATATCAGGGTGGAGCCTAGGTAAAACAGCTCCTAACTCAGCTGCTACTTTTCTATCCCACGAGCAAAAATTATATAGGAGACTAAGCGTCTAAAAATCACTCGACTAGTGATGAGTATATTTGAGAAATTTAGAAGAAAGCGAAAGGAGGAGCAGCCTCAGTATCCTTACCCATCACAATACTATTATGGACAGCAACCACCATACCAGCCTCAGTATGGTCCTCAGAACTATCCTCAGAATAATGATAATATGCATCCAGCAGCATACTATCAAGAATATGCACCACAGTACCAGATACCACAGATGCAGTATCAGGTACCTCCACAGCCAAGTCCAGTACCATATGGACCAAGCATAGAGCCAAGTCCAACATCATTCATATACTACGACATGAACAAGGCATGTACTGGAGTATACTTCCTAGATAGACAGTTACAGGGAGGATTCCGCAGAGGTGAGATCTACCTCATAGCTGGAGAGGCAGGGATGGGTAAGACCATATTTGCACTACAGTTCCTGAAGACTGGAGCTGATCGTGGAGAAGTTGGAATATATATAACAGTAGACGAGCCTTCGGAAGACGTTAAGAGAGGAGTAAAGGAGGCCCTAGGATGGGACTTAGAACAGTATGAGAGTGCTGGTAAACTAATATTTCTAGACTTCAGAACACACTTCAGAATATATAATAAGGACACAAACATCACGTTAGATCCACGTGAGCTCGCTAAGATAATAATAGACTACATAAAGAGGTATAATGCTAAGAGGCTCGTCATAGACCCAATAGCACCACTAATAATAACGAGTCACCATGACATACTCTGGGTAAGAGAGTATCTTAGAGAGCTAGTATTCCAACTAAAGAAGTTCAAGGATGTGACGACAGTACTAACATCAGAGATACCTACAGGAGAGGAGAAGAAGATAAGCAGGTTCGGAGTTGAGGAGTATCTTGCAAGTGGTGTCATAGTTCTCACATTAGAGGAGTACTTTGGAAGACTTATGAGAGTAATGTTCATAAGAAAGATGAGATGGACACCTATAAGCCCTGTAAAGCTAGTGTTCGAGATAAGGTATAATGAGGGAATAGTAGTACTGAGAAGATTAGATGAGTATCTTCAAGAGCTTGCAAGACAGTATGGTAGTCCAATAAGAGCACCATGGGGATAACATGAAGAACCTCATAGAATCGTTCTCTAAGATAGTATCAAGGATAAGAGGATTAGTATACATAGATGATGAGACTCTGAGAGAGATACTCAAAGAAATACAGAGAGCATTACTTAAGGCAGACGTGAGCGTAGAAGTAGTATATAATTTGACGAAGAATATAGAGAAGAAGTTTAAGGAGAGCAAGATACCTCAAGGAGTCTCACCAAAGGACTACCTACTCTACGTCATATATAACGAGATGGTGAACATACTTGGAGGAGATTCACCACCATCAGTAGACATACCTAAGAGACCATACAAGCTCATGCTAGTAGGAATAGAAGGATGTGGAAAGACCACGTCAGCAGCAAAGTTAGCATACTACTACATGAAGAAGAAGTTGAAGGTAGGGCTAGTACAGACAGACGTACATAGACCTGGAGCTAAGGAACAGCTTAAGCAGCTAGCTGATAGAATAGGAGCATTATTCTACGGTGATCCAGGTCATCACGATCCCATCCGCATAGCTGAGGAGGGAGTAGAAAAAATGTTGAAGGAAGGTGTAGACCTAGTAATAATAGATACAGCTGGAAGACACAAAAGTGAGCAAGAGCTCATGGAGGAGGTGAAGAAGCTCTACGAGACCATAAAACCTGACGAGGTCATGCTTGTCATAGACGCTACATCAGGAAAACAGGCAGCTGTTCAAGCAGAAGCATTCATGAAGTACGTACCAATAAACTCCATATTCATAACAAAGATGGATAGCACAGCACGAGGCGGAGGAGCACTAATGTCAGTAATTAAGACAGGAGCAAGAATAAAGTTCATAGGTACAGGAGAAGATGTAGAAGAGATAGAAGTATTTAACCCACGTAGATTCGTATCAAGATTACTCGGACTTGGAGACCTAGAGACACTTATAGAGAAGGTGAAAGCATTAGAAGAAGAGGAGAAGATCCTGAAAGAGGTTGAGAAAGATATTGAAGAAGGTAAGGTAACATTACTAACACTAAAGAAACAGCTTGAAACAATTATGAAACTTGGACCACTAAGCAAGATCCTCGAGCTACTACCAGTACAGTCAATGCCTATGCCAGTCCTCAAGGGACTATCAGACGATCAGCTCAAGGCTACTCAAGAGAGAATACGTAAATGGTACGCGATCCTCCAGTCAATGACCAGGGAGGAGCTACTTAACCCAGACATACTAGATGCATCTAGGATAAGAAGGATAGCTAGAGGTTCAGGAACAACTCCAAGAGATGTGAGAGAGCTATTACAGTACTATCAGATGATTAAGAGACTTATAAACGAGATGAAGAAGTCTAGAAAGAGGTTACCGAAGAGCTTACTTAAGCAGATGGATATAAACCTAGGTGAGCTAGAGAGAGCTGGCAGATGAGGCAAGATAGCCTCATAGAGAAGACAATAAGGTACCTATTTGAGAGAGGGTTCACAATAATAAGACTGAGAAGAGACCTAGTAAAAGCAGTACATAGATCACTAAGAGTAAGCGTATGGTTCTCAGATAAGGACTACCTAGACTGGTATGACCCACTGAACCTTATAGATGAGTTTCAGCTAAATGATGTTCAATCTCTAATAATAGTTGCACCAAGAGCATACTCAATAGCAGACGAAGTACTACATAGCTTAGATAGAGCAAGATACTGGTACGATCTTTTCATAGATGTGAAAATATATAGCGTTGATATAGCAATGCTAGATAAAGCACTAGAAGAAGCTGTTAATAGTCTATTAA
This sequence comes from Thermoproteota archaeon, assembly GCA_013153895.1. GTDB lineage: Archaea > Thermoproteota > Thermoprotei > Thermoproteales > Thermocladiaceae > JAADER01. The sequence continues at coordinate 8,608 of JAADDN010000111.1, forward strand.
CAACATTCATAGATCTAGCAATGAACATAGTTGAAGATGGAGGAAGATGTCCAAGATGTCTATCAAACATGTACGTACTATACCTATGGAAGTTCAATAGTAAGATACTTAAAGATAAGGTAATCGAAAAAGTGTATAGATGCCCAAACTGTGGATTAAGAATTCATAGGACAATGAAGATAGAGGACTATCTAGAAAGTCTAAGAACATGATCATAAAAGTAGGAACATGTGGAATAAGACAGCCAAGAAGGAGGTACTACGATAACTTAGATGTTGTTGAGCTACAAGAAACATTTTATGACATGCCTAACCCTGATAGATTAAGAGAGCTTAGAAAAGAAGCACCACAAAACTTTGAGTTTACTATAAAAGTATTTCAAGCATTAACACATAGTCCTAGATCACCTACCTGGAAAAGAATGAAGTATAAGTTAAAGGGAGATCTAGAAAAGTATGGTCTTCTAAAGCCTACTAAAGAAAATTTTGAACTTTGGGAAGAATTTTTGAATAATGTTA
>JAADDN010000016.1 GCA_013153895.1 Thermoproteota archaeon
TTGGTGTTGGTGGGGGGATTGTTGTTTTGCCTTTTCTTGTTTTTGTTTTTGGTTTTAGGCTTGATGTTGCTGTTGGGTGTACTGTTCTTGTAGTGTTTTTGAATGGTCTTGTTAGTGGTCTTATGCATCTTTTCTTGAGGAATTTTAGGTTTGATGTTTTTCGTAGGGTTGTGTGGATTGGTGTTCTTGGTAGTGTTATTGGTAGCATTCTCTTCCTAATGTTCAGTAAGGTCGTGTGGTTCTTATCTGCCTGTCTAGGATCATACTTCATCTACGTCTCCTCTAGATCTATACTTGAGGCATTTGGAAAGACATCTACTAGACAGGTTAAGAGAGGAAGCATTAGAGTATACTTATGTGGTTTTACTGCAGGTCTAATAGTTGGTCTACTAGGAATGGGTAGTGGTGCTGTTCTAGTACCAATGTTCATGTACGTTCTAGGACTACCAGCAAAGATAGCAGTAGGAACATCACTACTCTGCTTCGCACCTATGGCACTCATAAGCGTCATATTCAAGCTAGCTCAACATAGTGTAGATCTCCTAGCTGTAGCATGTATAGCTCCTGGACTAGTAGCTGGAGCTAGACTAGGATCAAGAATACTCCTCAAGACACCGATCAGAATATTCAAGATCGTGTTCGGAATAATATTCCTAATCATAGGAGTAAAGTTCCTGATCACAGCAATCACATATGTCATATAATAACTATTATTGATGTCTGAAAGGTATTTAAACATGCTCCAGATGCCAACTGTTCGAGAACAGCTGACAAGAGAGGTCTCACTTAATTACTATGATTAGATAACTTAACATACTGCGTGATCAACCATGGGAGAGGACGATAGACTAGTACTAGCACTACTCTGCATAAGATGCATATTCGTGTACGCACTTGAGGAAGTCGTGAGCTCTCTACCACTAGTATATGGAATGAAGATGCTTAGACTAGTAAGAGACGTGTTCGGAGACGTAGAATGTGTGAGACAGCTACTCACGATAGGACTAGACGGACTGAGAGACATGTTAAGAAAGAGAAGATACATCAGGGACCTACACGTAGAGAGGATAGGTAACAGATTAAGAATAAGAGTAGAAGGATGTGTACTAGCACCACAACTACATAGCAGAATGATGAGAAAAAGACACCTATGCCCATGGATACTTACAGCACTCCTAGCAATGGGACCAGACATATTCTCACGCGTAAGATTCACAGAAAAATACCCAGAAGTAACAGATGATGGAGCATACGCCGAGTTCGAGATAGTAGATTGAAGCGGGGGACAAGTCACGCTCCTCATAGAGCCTCACACGAGGCTCTCAGAGCGGCATAATTAATAGGAGATATCTGATTAATAAGTCAGACTCTAGTGAGAACATGCTGAAGAAGATAGTCGAGAGAATAGAACAAGAATTGAAACAGATGGAGGACGTTAGAGACAACATAATAAGAGAGAGCAGAGACATAGTTAGACTATCTAGAGAGATAGTACACCTAGTACATAGGGGGGATCTAGAGGAAGCTGAGAAGAGGATAAGCAAGTTATCAGAGCTTGTGAGAGAGATAATTAGAAAAGCTAGACAATACCCACAACTATACTATAGTGGACTAATATGCGGACCACTTATAGAATATGTAGAAGCAGTAACATTATATAAGATAGTTACAGAAGATAAGATACCAAGCCCAGAGGAGCTTGAGGTAGAGAACGTACCATACCTCCTAGGACTAGGAGACGTCGTAGGAGAGCTGAGAAGAATAATAATAGAGGCTTTGAGGAGAGGTGCTGATGTTAGAGATGTAGAGAAATATTTCAAATATATGGAGGAGATCTATGAAGCACTATCACTAATAGTGGTACCTGACGCACTAGTTCCAGGACTGAGAGGAAAAGTAGATTTCATAAGGAAGATGGTTGAGGTAACTAGAGCAGACCTATACTTAGCAACGCTCAGGTTCGTACCTAGAACGGAGGAGGATACTAATGAGAAGTAGAAAGAGGCTGGACAGCATAGCTAGAGCAAGATTACCAGAAGGATATAGCTTAGAGAAGCTCAGAAAAATGCAGAGCATACTTGCATCAAAGATAGTTGAGGTAGATGTAGTTGAAAATCCTGATAAGATCTGTGGAATAGATCTAGCATACGTTAAGAAGAACGATAGAGAACTAGGTATAGCATGTGCAGTAGTCTGCAACAGGAAGGGAGAGCTGATAGATAGATCCTGTAAAGTAGTTGAAATAAACTTCCCCTACATACCTACACTACTATCATTAAGAGAACTTAGACCTATGGTAGTAGCCTTCAGATCTTTAAAAGAGAGACCTGACATAGTAATCATAGATGGACATGGAAAAGCACATCCATATAGACTAGGAATAGCATCACATTTTGGAGTAGTAATGAAGATTCCTACAATAGGATGCGCAAAATCTCTACTATATGGAGAACTCAGGAACTGCAAAGAAGAACAGTGCGATATAGTAGACCCGGAGAATGGTGAGATAATTGGAAGAGCATTAAGACACTACAACAAGTACGTGTACGTGAGCGTAGGAAACTTAATAACATTAGACACAGCATGTAGAATAGTTAGAGAAATGTTAAAAACTAGATCACAGATGCCAATACCAGTACTATACGCACACAATATGTGCAATGAATATAAGAAGAAGATTAGTACAGGCACAATAGATATAGGAAGATTCTTATGAAGATAACACACGTAATATTATACAAGTTGAAGAACAGGAAAAATATTGAAGACATAATTAACATATGTAGAAACATTAACATAGATGTAATATATATAGCTAGAGAAGATGTAGAATATGTCCCTGAGAACATAAAAGTGTTTAGAAGTATTGAAGAATGTTTAAGAGAGATCGAAAACGTTGATCAATACATAATACTTGAAACATATGGAGACAAGTACCTATCAGAGATCGAGTTTAAGGATAAGATCTGCATAATTGTTGGAGCAGAAGATCTTGGGATTCCCGAAAGAGAAGTTGAAAAGTTTCCTAGAGAACGTACATATGTAGTAAAGATACCAATGGGCAGGTACGGCTCAAGTTACAATGTAGTGACAAGCCTAATAATGATGTTTACAGAATTCTTAATTAGGAAGATGATGAAGGTATCCTAGACCGATAGATGGCGAAAACCCGGATGCTGAACATCATATATGTAGAGCCAGAAGACATATTCTACCCTGGAGTACTATTAAGAACAGCATACTCCGCACTTGGAGACTCATTGAGAAAGTTCCTGATAATAAGTAGAAGAAGGATAAATATTGGAGATCTAGCAAGATACTCTAGACTTCCTCTTCGAAAGTTTAACGAGATAGTAAGTATACGTAATGAAAACGTTGACATGAGACCTAACATAGTGATCTCACCAGTAGCATGTAAGGTAGATGAGAGTGTTTTAAGAGAGATTGAGAAGCTCAGGAATGAGGAGAAGCTCACAATCCTTGTTGATGAACGTGGTATTATTAAGAACACTGATGCATTATTCTTCAATACTGGACTATTTGGACATCCTGCATATGAGGCAGTCTCGTTACTATACATGTTACATATTAGAGAGATTCCTAAAATATTTACTGAACATTTTTCATATGAAGTTGAGGAAGATATCGACTATGGAGAGCTCATGTACTTTATGAGAAACATCTCTACCTCCATATTATTTGTAGATAATTACCCAATATTGGACCCTAGAACTATAGTATATACTTTACGTCACGTTTTTAGAAATCATGGTCTCTTTCTCGATATAGCTAACGTAAGTATAGAACTAGACTATCCTAATGGTAGAGTAGTTGAAAGAATACTGATAGACGTGTATAGGTATAAAAGTCTAGAATATGTTAGAAGTGACGAGATAAAGTTTGATGGTCATATTCTAGATACGTTATTCATATCTCGTAGAGGAAGAATTATCAGGTTAATGCTCAAAATTGATCCTGATAGGAGGAGGATATGTTTAAGAGATAGTATATGTATATCATCAGGAGAGTCTGAGAGTCCTGAGGAAGTTCTATCTCTTTTTCTGACAAACTTTAAAGCTTAGAGTATAGTAACCTCCTCGGGATTTCCTATTGCCAGGATACGAACAGTAAGACCTGGTCAGGAGAGACCTAGAGAGAAGTGGCGACGATTCATAGAATGGTTTAATAATGTCATAATGGAGGCAGAGATCTACGATTATAGGTACCCAGTTAAAGGATGTTATGTATGGAGACCATATGGCATGAAGATTAGGAGAAATGTTGAGAAGATAATTAGGAAGCTTCTAGAAGATACTGGACACGAGGAAGTTCTATTTCCCGTCTTTATACCACAAGAGTTCTTTGCCAAAGAAGCAGAACACTTTCGAAACTTTGAGCAGGAAGTATTCTGGGTCACTAAGGGTCTAAGTGGTGAAGAGAGACTAATACTTAGGCCAACTAGTGAGACAGCTATGTACCCAATGGTTAAGAACTGGATATATGATCATAAGGATCTTCCATTCAAGATATATCAGATAGTTAACGTGTTTAGAGCAGAGACAAAGATGACTCATCCCATGATTAGGCTTAGAGAGATATCTATGTTCAAGGAAGCACATACATTTCATGCAGATCGTGAAGATGCTGAAAGACAGATAAGAGAGGCCATAGAGATATATAAGAAGTACTTTGATGAGCTATGTGTACCTTACCTACTCTCAATGAGACCTGAATGGGATAAGTTTCCAGGAGCAGTATACACGATAGCCTTCGACACCTTAATGCCTGATGGAAAGACTCTACAGATAGGAACAATACATTACCTAGGAACAAACTTCTCAAAAGTATTCGAAGTAATGTATCTAAGACCTGACGGTAAGAGAGATTACGTACACATAACCTGTTATGGAATATCTGAGAGATCTATAGCAGCAATGCTTGCAGCACATGGAGATGATAGAGGACTATGCATACCTCCAAAGATAGCTCCAATACAGGTCGTCATAATACCAATAATGTATAAGGAGGTTAAAGAAAAGACGAGAGAAGAAGCATACAAGATCAAGGAAGAGCTCGAGAAAGCTGAGATAAGGGTCGTAGTTGACGATAGGGAAGATAAGACTCCAGGATGGAAATACTATTACTGGGAACTGAAAGGTGTTCCACTCAGGATAGAGATAGGTCCGAGAGATATAGAGAATAGAAAGGTAACAATAGTGAGAAGAGACAACTTCGAGAAATATGAAGTAGATAGAGAGGAACTAATAGATGCAGTAAGAGAACTAATGGAAGAAGTAACAAAGAACCTCAGAGAACAAGCATGGAAAAACCTAATACAACACGTAAAGCTAGCAACAACAATAGAAGAAGCAGCTAAACTAATACAGGAAGGAAACATCGTAGAAGTACCATGGTGTGGCTCAAAAGAATGTGGATTAAAACTACAAGAGAAGACAGACGCAGATGCACTAGGAACACCAATAGACAAAGATGTAAACAAGGAGATACAGGACTTAAGAGATCCAATATGTGGACAGAGAGCAAACACCTTACTCAGACTAAGCTGGAGATACTAATCACCTAGTACCATTACTCAGACTTTTCATACAATTCTCATAGAACGCTCTCGTACAGTTAAGCATTGTTGCGTATAAGTAACCACCCTCAATCGGTATCTTAGTATATATTAGCGTTATGTTACTTGAAGGCAGGTTCAGGCACTCGATAAGACTGATATTATATAATTCATCTATCTTACTAGAGTTCGGGAAGTATATTAAGTTGCCATTCATTGTATAGTGATGATACATGTAGAGTAGAACTGGCATAAATATTCTATGCTTGCTATATATGCAGTATAGCTGAGCTACATATAACATATCTGGAAAACCATGCTCAGGAACTGGCATTATAATGATCGTAGGATTACCTGGCAATGTCCCGTTAGTGAAAACTCCCGATAAATATAGTGATAGAATCTCGGTCTTACAGAATGGACAGGTTGGACTAACTACAAATATCACGTATAGTGTATCTGAGCCTTCTCTCACCTTTATACCATATCTATTCAATATCTCTTCAACAACTTTTATCTGAGTCTGATTTAACCTTACTAAGATTCCTCCCTTACATGCTTTCCCTTTCTCAAAATCTTCTAGACATGTGATAAACGTGTCATATATTGATTCTCTAATTCCTGAAGGTACTTCGTTTTTAGCAACAACTTTGCTAAATATGTCTCCTCTATACTTCATGAAATCTGACATTGACATCTGAAGTCCAATGTATATTAATGCTGTACCTGTTCTCGTGTTTAGGTAAATTATTTCTGGTGTTCCAAGCTCATTAATGAGACTCTTCTTCATTATCAAGTTCATGTCCGCCCAAGCTATTGCTGATCTAACAGACTTATCGAGCATGGACTTATACTTCATTAGTTTACTAGCGTTGACGTAGGTTCCACCTAGTACTGTCCTGTAGAGTGTTATAGTATCATTATACCAAGAATTGTGCTCTACCTCGCTACTTATGTATCTTCCACAAATCATCCTACACTGTAGTGCTACGTTTAGTTTTGAGGTATGATTCTCATTTCCTGGCTTTGATGTTTGTTGGGTCTCGTGTGCGTTTGTTCCAATGTTCTTGAGGTGTTCCATATTGCTATAGTAGACTACTGTGACTGATACTGCTACTATTATTATTGCTATTATTGTAGCTATTATGAACCTAGTTCTCCTCTTCTTAGTTTCTTGTTGAGTTGACATTCGTAGACTTGTTGTTAGAGGGTTTAAATATGTGAGTCTATATGGTGTTGATAAGTGGTGAGAAGAGTATTACTTTGCTGCTACGTGTAGTGTGCTTCTGGTTGCTTTTAGACCTGGCTCACCATGCTGTACAATCTTGCATGTTAGTGCAAACTCTCCTAGATAGTGACCTATGTGCCATGGTGATATGAAGACTGGTATGTATGTTATTCCATTATACACATGTATTGTTAGTCCAACCATCTCAGGTAGAATTATCATGTCTCTACAGTGAGTCTTTATTACGACCTTCTTGCCCTCAGCCATGAGCTTCTTAGCCTTTCTAATCTTCTCTAGAAGCTTTCTATGCTCTGGCTTTAATCCTCTCATAAGTGATCTTCTCTGTCTAGCTGGTAATAGCTTTATGAACTCCTCCATAGGAAGCTTAAGTAGCTCCTCAAAGGTGTATCCTCTATATCTGAAGTTCTTCCACTCTTCCTGTGGTATTACTGGTGGTGTTGGCCATCCTGTCTTTCCCTCGCTTCCACCACCCTTACTAGACATTACGAGACTAACATAGCTAGACTTTATAAGGACTTCTACATCAGGTCACTATTGAGGAAGTTCTAGACCTAGAGTCTCAATAATGCACTTCTTCAAACTTTCTCTACCCTCCTTATAGTATATCTTAGCTAGATCAAAGAGACTCCTAGTCTTCATTAACTTATTAAACGTCTTCTTAGCATTATACTTACCATCACTCTGAATCTCAATCTCAACACATACCTTCCATACAATATCCTGAATCTGAGAAGCAAACTGAGAATCAATACTATCAGCTAGATGAACTATCTGACCCTCAATCTTGCTGAAGCCAACAGTCCCATGAGTCTCAGCTATGACGCGTATAAGATCATCAGGAGCACCACGCTTAGTTAACTCAGCAATCATAGAGAACTCATGACTGAGATACCAGTCACTTCTAGGTCTAACACCACCAGTCACAGGATCAGGCTCGTACTGATAATACTTAAATAAGTCGTGTAATATTGCTGCACCAACAACAAGATCAAGATTAGATGATATATTATATACTTTCTCAAACGTTCTAGCAATCGAGAGTGCAAGCTCGACAACACTAATAGTATGATCAATAAGACCACCAGGATAAGCATGATGCTTCACAGGAGCAGCGGGAGACTCAAAAATACTAATCTTAGGCTCAACCTTAGTAAAAGTAATGACAGGATTCTCTAACAAATCTAGAACAACAGACCTAATACGCTCATCACTAATAGACCTAGCAAAACACTTCAAAACATTATACAACTCCTCACGACTCAGACCAACATACCTATCATACCTAACACATAACTCAAAAACCATACAAACACCTAAAAACAACAAACACAAATAAAAACATTTCAACAAACACAACAGAAACCTAAGAACAGAGAGAAACCTTTAAAACCCAATAAAGAAAACAATAACACGATCAAGAAAGGGCCCGTAGTCTAGCGGTAGGATGCCCGCCTGACGCGCGGGTGATCCCGGGTTCAAATCCCGGCGGGCCCACCACAAGCCCACTACAAGAAAGTTCTAGACCCTAACTAAACGTCACATTATATTACACCTACAATATGCGAATCATCTTTCAAGAACTCCCAACCCTGTAGAGAATTTCTCAAAGCAGAACGTTACTAGACTCCTCATAGATACTTTAAAAGTACGTACCCTATCTAGATCCTATAATTGTCCTATTAGTAAACTTGTCTTCTTAGGATGATTATTAGTATTTTGGGAGGGTGAGGTTTTTATTGGGGTTTCTGGTACGTTTACGTGATGTCTTGTGAAATTCCAAATTGGTTAGAGGATGCTGTTAGGAGGTGTAAAGAAGGTGATGAGCGTGTCTGCGAGGTTGTTAAAGATTATCTGGATCTTCTCAAAAAGGAGTATTTGCAGTGTAGAAGTTCTTTAACGTTGAGCACATTTGTTACTATTTTGGCTGCTGTTATAACTATACTGTTCAAAATTGGTATGGTAGCTGCGCTTATTGTAGTAATAGCGAGCATAGTCATACTAGGAATCCTAGTTGTAGAGGTTGAGAGAAGGAGAAAACTAATAGAACTCCTCTATGGAATATATATTGATCCGCGTATGGATAATAAGTACCTCATTATTGGTGCAATAATCGTAGCAATACTCTGCCTACTCGCAGTCATACTAGCATACATGTAGAATAGAAGGTTTGTCCCAACTTTTAAAACTGATATTTCCTACATGGTTACTAGTCCAGGTTTGAACTTAGGATTTTCTCTTTGTCTTTGTGATGATGTTGATTGGAATTATGTGTTTACTTATC
>JAADDN010000205.1 GCA_013153895.1 Thermoproteota archaeon
ATACCCTCAAAAATGCATAAGAAGATACGGCTCTAGACCAATATACTCCATAGATTATAGTAGAGAGATTGGACTAAGAATACTTATAGGTTCTATAGCTCGAATAGCTCTACAGTTCGATTATGGTATTAGACCATTATTATGCTACTACGAGGGACATTACTATAGATGCTTCATAATGATACTGAAGGATAGGTCTGACGCAGTCTCAACAGTTAAGAATTTAGGATATGTAATACATGTTAGATCTTCAGGAAAGATAGAGTTCGTTAAGAAGTATCCTGTATGTAAGATCCGTAGGAGAGATATCGATGTTGGTGGTCCATTATGGATAGGCTCAATCATAGATCTAGATTTTGTAAAAGAAATTTATGAAATATTGATGAACGAGAAATCTTATCTAACAAATAATGAGAAGCTTGTTAAACTTATTGAAGATTTTATAGAAGAGGCGCCATTAAGTGATGTTCCTTACTATACTACTAGCATGATCTGTAGAGGACTTGGATCAGAGGTAAGCTCTAAGAGACTTGTGGAGGCTCTACGTAAAGCTGGAATTGATGCTTCTAGAACTCACATGGATCCTAGAGGTGTTAGGGTTAATGAGGAAGTAGAAGTTTTGAGAGAGATAGCTTTAACAATATTAGGAAGATCATGAGTAAGCTCTTACTCATAGCTGGACTACCATGTGCAGGTAAGACTACTGTAGCTAAGATATTGTCAGAGTTGACGAATGCTCCAATAGTAGTTATGGGTGACATAGTTAGAGAAATTTCTCAAAAAACGGGAGAGGAACCACATAAAATTGCTGTGGGTCTTAGAGTTAGGGAGGGCAGGAGAGCTATAGCTCTCAGAGTCTTAGAGAAGTTGAAAAATATCAAGAACGATCTCATAATTGTTGAAGGTGTCAGAAGCATAGATGAGGTAGAATGTTTCAGAGAACATGGATACGAGACCTATCTAATATATGTAGTAGCTTCTAGACCTGAACGTGAGAGAAGAGCATTAGCTAGGGGTCGTGATGAAGATGTTAAACATGTTCCAAATATAACGTTGAGAGATCTAAGAGAATCTGCATATGGTCTAACAGACCTCATAATATATGCTGATGTAGTACTATTAAACGAGTATGAGAGTATTGAAGGTGTTAGAGAAGCATGTATAAATCTTCTAAGAAAACTTAAGATAATAGAATGAGGATAACAGTATGGGTCGAAGTTAGACCTAGCGAGGATGTTGAGAAAGTTAAGAAGGCTGTTCTAAACATATTATCACCAACGGTAATAAATTTTGAGAAGATAGGTGATAGAACTTATCTAGTAGCTTCAGCAGCTAGCTATAGAGCATTATATAAACTTAGAGAACTAATACGTAAACAAGAGATAGAGGATTCTGCAAGACTAGTACTTACTAGAGGAATAGTCTCTGAAAACAAGATCGTTATACATGTTAATAAGCAGGCTGCATATGCTGGACATCTATCGTTTGTAACTGAGGAGAAGGAGAGTCCTCTAGGACCTATAACTATAATTATAGAGACTAACAAGATTAGACAACTAATAGATTGGCTAGCTCCACGAACAGTGAGAGGAGAGAGAATATACGATGTAGAGCCTCCTGAAGACTGTTAGTATTCTGCTATTATCTCTATACTATACTCATCCTTTACAGGATTAGCTAACAGTCTTCTACATGCTTCATCAGCTATCTTAAAAGCTTCTTCTTTACTATTAGTCTCTACTTCTAGATAATATACTTTACCAGATCTTACCGATCTCACCTGTCTTAATCCTAGGTCTTGAAGACATGATAGTGTTACAGTACCTTCAGGATCGTGAAGATCTTTTCTCAATCTTATCTCTACTCTTACTAGATATTTCATAGTTATTACTCACCGTACATATATGTTATCAATCCCTTGCCTGGAATCCACTCCTTAATCACGTATCTTTCAAGCTTTCTAGCTCTATATGCTCTCCTTATTATCTCCGCGTTCTCAATCATTTTCTCTATAGAGATTCTTGATCCTATATCTAACCTATATATTAACTTCCAATCTCTCAACCTGATGAGACTGCTAGTGAGGATCTCGTTCACTTTGTGAGCTGCTTCTGGAATAGTCTCTCCAAATCCAGCTATCTCTACAGCTCTAGAACCAACAGTGATTAATCCTTCTTCTCTCTGATCAACGGAACCGTAATATACTTTACATCCTTTCTCAACGATTTTCTCTTCATCTATCTCCATGATGTGTCCTTGTGCTAGTTTTCTATCTAATGGATATCCTAGTGGTGCTGCTGCTTTAACTACTACTGCAATATTCTTGAACTCTAGTTTTATCTTTGGTAAGGATCTTGATAAGATTGCTTCAAATATGTCAACTATATCTGTCTCTAGTACTGATAGAACGTTCACACCTTCAGGATCTCCAAACCTAGCATAACACTCTATGACTGTTGGTCCCCATACTGGTGTAAGCATCATCTGTCCAGATATTATTCCTCTATATTCTACACCTAGCTCCTTCCTGATAGCTTCTACAAGCATCTTAACTATCTGTACACTCTTCTCATATTCTTCACTAGTTATGAATGGTAATGTTATTCCAGGACCCATTATTGATCCCATACCACCTGTCTCAGGACCTATACCATACTCATAAGCATGCTTATAGTCCTGTACTAGTGGTAATGGTAGGACATTTACTCCATCGGTAAAGCACTGTAAAGTATATTCTATTCCTTCAACCTTCTCCTCTATGAGTATCTTATCCTCTATGTCAGTATACTTAGATACTTCTGCGAAAAGTTTCGTAACATGTGCCTCTTTTACTCTACTACGTACATCTCTAAGATATGCTTGAAAATCTGCTATAACTTTGACACCTTTACCACCGAACTGTCTAGCTGGTTTTATAGCTACGCTCTCTCCTGTCTCTCTAATAAATTCTAAAGCTTCTCGAACATCTCTAAACGTCCAGAACCTCAATCTGCCAGGTATATTGTACTTCCACATTAACCTCCTCATGAATGCCTTAGACTGTTCTACCTGTGCAGCCTCTCTTCTAGGACCTATACAGGGAACTCCCTCCACATCTTCAACAGCATTTACAACACCTCTGAACAGTGGTTCTTCTGGTCCAATGACTACTAGGTCTATACCCTTATCTCTAACAACCTTGAGAACAGTCTCTGGATCTAGAAAGTCTCCTATAATGATCTCTCCGTCCCTAGCTTTACAACATCTCTCTATTCCAGGATTACGATGCTTCATTAAAGCATATAGTCTTATCTTATGACCACTCCTCGCTATAGCTTCGGCAATAGCATGCTCTCTTGAACATTCTCCTAATAAGAGTATCTTGCTCACCATGGTGATCTACCACCCATACAGTAAGTACATACTCTATCTTCATCTATATTAAAAACTTTAAACGTCTCATAAATGTCCTCTAGCTCTGTGAAATAGATCTCATCAACATTCAGAACTTCAGCAAGCTCGCTTCTTGGAACATTAGCACATATGAGCTCACTCTCATCAGGAACTTCCATATAGAATGGGCACTTTCTAACTATTGGTGGAGACATTATGAGGACAGATGTCCTACATGTACCTATCCTATTACGTAAATATTGAACTATGCTTCTTAATGTGACTCCCTTAAGAATACTATCGTCTACGAGAAGCACGTTCTTACCTGCTAATACAGGTCTTATAGGACTCATCTTTAACTGTACACCAATCATCCTTTCTAAAATATCTTCAACAAGTGCTGACCTTACTCTACGACCTGTCTGTACGAATCCAATATAATATTCTAGACCTAGTACTCTTGCATACTCTAGAGCATATATGATACCTGTCTCTGGAATTCCAACAACTATGTCATAATCCTTGAGATTGAATCTCTCAGCTGCTCTCCTAGCAAGTTCCCTCCTGAACCTATATATAGGTACGTTATCTATGGTACTGTCAAGTCTCGAGTAATATATGTACTCTAAAGCACATACACAACCTATCTTCCTCGTTTTAGAACGTTCAACAGAGTACTTACATATCTTTACGCAGGATCCTGGATCAACGTCAGATCTTAAGTCAGCACCAACACACTCTATAGCACAGCTCTCGCTTGATGCTACTGCAAGATCAAAACCATATGCTCCTATCTGCATTGGCTTCAGACCACTAGGATCTCTATAGACTAGAACCTCATTATTGCTTGATACTGCTATAAGTGTGAGAGGTCTCTTAACCTTCTCTGAGAGCTCGTTCAACATCTCTGAACCATTATCAACATCTTTAAGAGCAGCTTCAACACACTCGATTATCTTATCCTCTATATCTACTATAGGAGAGTAAGATGCTACTAGATACTCAACATCGTTATGATGTTTATGTATGATGTTCTTACCTTCTACTAGAGGAGTAGTAACCCATCCTACACCATACCATCCCTCGATCTCTAGAAGCTTCTCAACATTGTAAGATCTCTCGACATCACCACCACCCTCGAGGATCTTTGTCTCGTTACCACATATGTACATTCCACTACCTGCCTGTCCTCTATGATTGAGAGCTAGGAGACCATAATACACTATCTTGCTCACGTTCCAAGCTTCATCAAATGCGTACACTGAGAACAGTCCAGTCACATTGCATAGACATTTAACGAGGTATTTAAACACTCCAGTCCTATCAAACGTGTAGCTACGCAACACGTTTAAATTAGTCAATTTAATATGTGTAGCAAAAATGTGTGGAATAGCTGCATGTGTTGGCTCTCTGGATAGCTTCTCCATAGTTCGATTCATGCTCATACAGATACAGCATAGAGGTCAGGAAGGAGCTGGAATAGCATGGTATACTCCTCAAGGAATACGATTAATAAAGAATTTTGGACTAGTAACACAGGCAATACCTGAAATAGATGTGAAGACTAACATAGCTATAGGACATGTAAGATACTCAACAACAGGAACATACATGAAAAATGTTGAAGAACTTCACCCAATGTATGTTAAGGATGGAAGTATAGAGATAGCATTAGCATTTAACGGAACAATAACAAACTATAAAGAGATAAGAAAGGAACTATCATCCTCATACACGTTTAATACAGATACAGATACTGAAGTAATACTTAAACTCATACACTACGAACTAAAGAAGAAGAACGATATCTTAGAGTCTGTAAGAAACGCACTACTTAGATTATCAGGTTCATATTCCATAGTACTAATGATCAATGATAAGCTAGTTATTGCTAGAGATCCTCTAGGCTTCAAACCTCTAGCTTATGCTGAGGTAGATGGATCTGTACTAGTAGCATCAGAGAGCTCAGCAATATCTACCTTAACAGGAGTTGAAGCTAGGGAGGTAGAGCCAGGAGAGATCATTATTATTCATAATGGAGAGATTGAGAAACATGAGATAGGTGTAGATATTGGAAAGAGAGCCTACTGCGCATTTGAGTACGTCTACTTCTCTAGACCTGATACAGTGTTTAATGGTGTAACAATATATGAGTCTAGAAAGAAGATGGGTCAGTACCTAGCTGATCTTGAGGATCAGGAGATCGATATCGTAGTTCCAATACCAGAGACAGGTAGAATAGCATCATACGGTTATGCTCAGAAGATTGGTAAACCTATCGAAGATGCTCTAATAAAGGTTAGGTACATGGGTAGAAGCTTCATAATGCCTAGAGAGCTGAGATCACTCATAGCTAGGTTCGGGATAGTGAGATCAGTCATAACTAATAGAAAGATTGCTCTAGTAGATGACTCTCTAGTACGTGGTACAACTATGAGAAACATAGTCAAGACGTTGAAAAACCTTGGTGCAGATAGAGTACATGTTAGGATAGCTAGTCCACCAATAAGATATCCATGTTTCATGGGTATAGACTTCCCAACAAGAGAGGAACTTATAGCATATGGTAAAACTATAATGGAGGTATGTAAACACATATGTGCAGACTCGTTGAAGTACATATGTACTAAGATGCTTGAGAGAGCTATAGGTAAGAGAGAAGATGAGCTATGTATGGCATGCTTCACAGGTCTCTACCCAATACAGATGGATATTCTTGAGAAGGAGAAGGAATTCTTAAGAAGATGATTGCATAGTCTCTCTTCTATCAACAACCTTAGCTCCACCATATCCAATATATATTAGCTTGTCAGGATTTAATGCATCTATGACCTCTCTACGATTTGTTGCAACTATGAGAGTTATCTTAAATCTTCTACACACTTCAGCTAACTTACGAGCAACTCTCATAGCTGTTAATGCATCTAGATGTGCAGTGAACTCATCTATTAGTAGGAGGTTTGGTCTCTCTGCTAGTAGGCTAGCTATCTTTGCTCTCTCCTTCTGACCTGTAGATAATTCATCAAACCTGGCTCTGTAGAGTACAGCATCAGATAATCCACAGATGTTTAATACTTCTATTGCTGCATGAGCATCACCTATCTTATTATACATATGTTCTAGAAGACTCTCACTACCAAACTTTGGCTCATGTTCTCCAGGTATGAGAGCTGCTGCTCTAGCGTTAGGAGGAACCTCTATAGTTCCCTCAGTAGGAACATACTTCTCATCAGTCTCTCCAAGTACTTTACCTAAGACGAGTCTGAGAAATGTTGTCTTTCCAGCTCCTGATGCACCAACTAAGACAACTATCTCTCCTGGATTTATCTGAAGATTTACGTCTCTCAGTACTGTTCTCTCGACAACCCTTCTATCAACTCCAAATGCCTTCAAGACATCTTGAAGCTCCTTCCTTAGAGATGATAGGTCGAGAGTGCTCCTATATACTTTTGCTACTGACTTAAATATTATTGGACCTGTGAGAGGATCACCAACGCTATACCTTGGTCTATATAGTTTTCCTCCATGCTTTCTAGCATATGGATCATTCTTGAGGAACTCTTCAATCTTCTTTCTAGCTATATCTGTAAGTGGGTAGTAGAGTACTGGTCTACCGCTAGCTGTATCCCATAGATATATGAATCCTGCCTTCTCAAAGAAGGGATTATACCTAGCCATCTGAGCTATAACCTCCACAAGATGTTTCTTTCTCTTCATCTCTGGTACTCTTCTCTCAGCTATCCACTCTACAGCAAGCTTCACAGCTAGAACTCCAAGACCATCACCACGATAGTCTGGATGTATGACTACTCTAGCTATTCTTGCAGCAGCAGTATTACACCTATGCAACATTTCTCTAAGCATGTCACCAACCATCGCTTTTGCAAGTCTCTTACCATATATGCTGGCGAGCTCCCTATACTTAGTGAAGAGCTCCTTCCTCTTAGTATATGCTAGAGGCCAGAATGTTGGGTGAAACCAGGATTTTCCAAAGACCTTCTCTCTAATAAACTTCTCTATCACTACAGTACCATCCTCCTTCACTATTCTCCTAGACATTAATGGTATTGGAGTATCAACTCTAACGTATCCTACTATCCTAGGCTCATATGGTTCTCTCTCAACAAGTTCAAGTACTAGGAATCTAGATGATGGTAATGATCCTCTTATCTCAACTAGCTTGCATGGTATATTACATTGTTGACATTTTGGTTGAATATTAGACTCATAGTACTTACCACAGTTTGGGCATCTCCATACAGCAACAATCTCCTCCTCTGAAGCATAATGATACTGCTCTAGCTCTACTATTGATACATAATCCTCTTCTGTTAATGCTTCTCTTGCAAGTATCTTATACTTGTATAGTACCTTACCTGTAAGTGGATCATATCTAGGATGTTCAACAAGCTTCTGAAAGACAGGCCAGACCTTTATGATGGACTTACCATAGTACCTATATAGTTCATAGTCTGTATAGTCTAGAAATGTTATATCACCAACCTTCTTAGGTTCACCAATCATTACAAGCTTAACTTTCTCTCCAGGTATGAGCCACTGTGCTATGTTTCCCATCATTATCAGGTTAAGTCTTCCATAACCTTCTACATCTACCTCTACACGTCCCTGCCACCTATATCCATATTTTGGTACATCAACCTTAACGATCTTACCATAAGTCTCCCTTCTCTGAGCAGCCTCTACGCTCTGCATAGCAGTAACACTACGATTCTAAGATACTAAAACTTAATTAATAAGAATCGCATGACTATATCTAAACAAGTATGGACAAGCTTAAGGTTCTCGTGCTAGGATGTACAGGACTTGTAGGTCAGAGATTTCTAACATTACTTAAGGATCACCCAATGTTTGAGGTAGCTGGACTAGTAGCATCAGAAAGAAATGTCGGTAAGAAGTATAGAGAAGCGGTAAGATGGGTCATAGAGGAACCTATTCCTGAAGAGTTTGCAGATATGGAACTTCTACCACCAGATCCTGACAAGCTACCTAAAGTTGATCTAGTATTCTCAGCCTTACCATCAGATGTTGCAGAGAAGCTAGAGATAGAGCTAGTAAAGAGAGGTCACATAGTTGTATCAAACGCAAGTAATAACAGGCTCGACCCAGATGTGCCACTTATAGTTCCAGAAATCAATGCTGATCATCTAGAGATACTTAAAGTACAGAAGAAGAATAGAGGATGGCCAGGTCTTCTAGTTAAAAATGCTAACTGTACAACAATAATCCTCACACTAAGCCTCAAACCTATACAGGAAGCCTTCGGAATAAAGAGAATATTCGTAACAACAATGCAGGCAGTATCAGGAGCAGGAATAGGTGCAGATGCTGTACAAGCAGTATCAATAATAGACAACATAATACCATACATAAAGAAGGAGGAAGATAAAGTACAGACAGAGACTCGCAAAATACTTGGAAAACTAGAGAACGATACTATAAGATGGGCAAACTTTAACATATATGCAACAACAACAAGAGTACCAGTCATAGATGGTCACCTAGAGTCAGTATACGTAGAAACAGAGAGAGAAGTAGACATAGAAGAGCTCTACAAAGAAATTGAAAGATTTAACACAAACAACAAAATAAGCAAACTAAACCTACCAACAAGTCCACCAAAACCAGTAGTAATAAGAAGAGAAATAGATAGACCACAACCAAGACTAGACAGAATGGAAGGAAAAGGAATGAG
>JAADDN010000145.1 GCA_013153895.1 Thermoproteota archaeon
GAGCTATTATTTCACGATATTAAGAGTATCAGAAAGAATTAAAGAGAATCTGTATGTTATTGATCAGTTTGGTGTAGCGTCTTCACGTTTCCGACCGGTCCAACCTTCATCATTTATCTTCTATTCTTCTCGTAGTATGTTATAACTTTTTTCAATATTTCTATTGCTCTTGTCTTGTCTGCTATTCTTGTTCTTGGTACTCCTATTGCTACTACGTATAGTGGTTTTTCTGTTGGTTCTGTACATGTTATCTCTTTTATCTCGTCGTCGTAGAATGCTCCTATTGCTACTGCTCCTAGTCCCATTCCTGTTGCTTGTAGATATATGTTTTGGCATGCGTGTCCTGCTTCAAACATTACATACTGTACTCCTCTTGTACCATAGTATGTGCAGGTTCTTTCAAATACTGCTGTTATTACTATGTTTACGGAAGCATCGTATACCCATTTCTGGTCTAGGCAGGCGTGGTACATGTGTGATCTGTAGTCTCCTGGTCTTACTAGTGCTATTGAGTGTGTCTCAACTATGTACTTGTATACTCCTGGTTCTAGTTCTCTTACGCCTCCTGTTGGTACTACTGCATATATGTTTAATGGATATGTAGCTCCAGCGCTTGGGCAGGTTCGGAAGCCGTGGTATGGTTCTGATATTCCTTGTGCTGACCATAGTAACTGTGATAGCATTTCTATGCTTATTGATGCTCCACGTATGAAGTCTCTTATACTTCTTCTAAGTATGATCGCTTCTTCTAGTGTTAATGCACCTATCAGCTTAGGATATGGTAGATGTATTATCTTCCTGTACATAGGTTTACTTAGAGGTCTATGTTAAGCTGGAAATAAGATTCGGATAACTATGCAAAAGTTGCACTAGAACCTTCTCCACATCCTCAGGTCTAACAGGACAACCTGTCACATATGTTACAGATCTGTAACGTATCTTAAATCCACGTGATACTAGTTCACTCAGAAACATGTCCCAGCCACCACAGACCATGTAAGAGTCATACCATATTCCACCACCACATGCACACGAACCTAGGACTATCACGTGACCTAGATCAACTTCTCCACCAATCTTCTCAAGATCTCTAATGATCCTACATAGATTACCTAGAGTTCCAGGTCCTGTAACTATCGTAATATCGTAGCTTCTACTTCTTATACCATGATCAGGATTTGGAAGCTCTCTACCAATCTTCTCCATTACTCTGACAACTCCAGCTAGAAGCTCAATATCACAACCATTACATCCACCTAAGTTAAGGTAGAGAAGTTTCATAACTCTCTCACCTTCTCTATAACCTTCAAAACATTTCCAAGCCTACATCTCTCACATTTTAAATCAATCTTCAAGACTTTACTAGAGAGGTGAGATACGATGTTCGAGCTATATGGAACATATCTACTACATGATACACATCTAGCAGTATCTAACTCATGAACTATGAATAGCTTGTTTAGAGAGTTAGCTATCATAGAATATTCACCTCCTACAGATAATGCACCAGTAGGACAGTTATCTACACAGTAGCAACATCTTATACATCTAGCAACATTATGAATCCAAATTATCTTACCTTCTCGTTCTTCAACTTTTATGGAGTCTGTTGGACAGACATTACTACATGCACCACATCCAATACATTTCTCTGGGTCGTGTACTGGGTATCCTCTCACCATTTTCTCACCTTTACAAGCCTATCCGTACATGATAGGCATGGGTCTAAGCTTGCTATAATTATAGGAGCATTCTTAGGAGACTCTCCGATGAGTATTCTCTTAAGTACTGCAAGATTAGCATATGTTGGTGCTCTCACTTTCCACCTATAGAGCTTAGAGTCGTGACCTGTAATTATGAAGTGCACGTTCTCTCCTCGTGGAGCTTCTGTCATACCTACACCTATCTTTCCAGGGTTAGAGTAATATTCTGCTCTTATCTCACCATTAACGAGCTCTCTTCTAGACAGGACCTGCTCAATTATCCTTATACTCTGTATAGTCTCTTCATATCTCACAACGATTCTAGCATACGTATCTCCACTATCCATAACAGGAACTTCGAAGTCTACCATATCGTAAGCTGCGTATGGTAGATCTCTCCTCACATCATAGTCTATTCCTGAAGCTCTTGCAACAGGACCGACCGCGCCTAGCTTATGAGCATCATCTTTTGGTAGAACTCCAACTTCCTTCAGCTTCTTCACGTTCTCAGACTCTGCAAGTCTATCAAGAACTTTCTCGACATCTTTCAACTTCTCTACAAGCTCTCTCACAGTTCTAACCTGCTCTAGAGTGAAGCCATATCTCACTCCTCCAATAATGTTGAGACCATACATCTTCCTATTTCCTACAAGCACATCACATGCGTTCATTACAAGCTCACGATACCTCAGTAATTCTAGGAAGATGTCTCTGAGACCTACAGCATATGCTACGAGTGCCAGGAGGAGCAGATGACTTTCTATTCTCTCAAGCTCGAGCATTAAAGTCCTCTCAAGCCTCGCTCTCTCAGGAACATCTATGTTGAGAGCAGACTCCACAGCCTGGCAGTAAGCTGTAGAGTGAGTAAAACCACATATACCACATATTCTCTCAGCTATGAACGGTACCTGCTCCATCTTTAACCTAGACTCACCAACCTTCTCAATACCACGATTAATGTATGAGCCAACATATAGAACATCAACTATCCTATTACCAACAACCTTCACAAGAAAATCCTCATGCTCATAAAAGAATGGATGATGAGGATCAACCTCCACAAACCCCTCCTTCTCAACCAGTTTACATGACGCTAAGCTACATAATCTAACATCATGCTTGAAATCCTTACGTAGAGGTCTAATATTGCTTGGAACACCCCAGTGAAGTATGAATCTATCGGATATAGGTAGACTAGTCTTGAAACCTAGCAGATCATATGCCTCATACTCACACCATTCTGCTGCTGGAAGTATATCATGTACACGAGGAGCATCCTCATTCTCGTTAATTAGTACTCTAAGTACTAGCTTTGTTCTTGGTCTAGTAAGTATGTATATTAAAGCTAACCTTCCTTCACTAAGTCCACTATAGTCAACTCCTACACATGTTGCGAAGTGTAGACCCTTCTCCAACACTAGACATCTTACGACATCTCTTATCTCTGACTTGTCAAGATCTATTAGTAAAGTATCTTCACGTAGTCTAGCTACTCTGCTAGGCGTTATATTACACTCCTCGAGTACCTTTATGACCATCCTAATCGCCTTCTCTTCTCCTCTACAGCTTCAGATAGGACTTTTACAGCTCTTGATGGTTCAACCTCTATGAATAGTTTTCCTCCAGTTAACTTATCAAGCTTCTCTTCTAACCATTCTTTCACAAACTTACTACCTAGTATTGGTAATCTAACACCAGAATGTACTACTACTCCACTAGCAGCCATACCGAACATTAGTGCTATTATCTCCTCAGCCATTGGTTCAGGAGCTGATGCTACTATAGGCATCTTATTGAAAGGTATCTTCAAGATCTCAGAAAGTTCTACAAGAAGACGCATTATTCTTGCATTATCTGCACATCCTCCAAATGAGAGACATGGTGGAATGTTGTACTCTGCACAGAACTTTGATAATCCTTCACCAGCTAGCTGCCTAGCCTCAGGTTTTAGTAGTCCAGCTAGACCAGCAGCAACATTCCAACATCCTGTACCTAGTACTAGAATATTGTTCTTTATTAGTCCTCTAGTTACCTCAACATGACCATAATTGTGCACTACTTTAGGTGTCGTACATCCGAAGACTATTGCTATTCCTCTAATCGTTCCATCCCTTAGAGCATTAGCGAGAGGTTCTAGAGATCCCTTGAGGTATGATCTTAATGCTTCTACTGACCATCCTATCATTGCTTGTTCAGGAGGTGTTCTAGGTGTGAACATCTTCTCCTCCTTCCTGTTCTTGAAGTTCTCTATAGCCATCTTCACTATCTTCTTCAAAGCTTCAGACATGTTTTCTGGAGTAACTTCTACATGTTCAGCACCTCTTACCTTACCTATGTGACTAGTCGTCACAAGTTTTGTATGATATCTCTTACATGCGTCAACTATGCCCTGCATTGTGCATAAGTAATCTACTACAAATAGCTCAACCATTCCAGTAGATAGTACTACCTCGCTCATCATGAAGTTAGCTGGTACTAGAACATTTACTCCAAGAGCATTCACGTTAATTGCTTCCTGCTCCATCTCTTTGCTCTTTGCAATCTCTACAAGCTTCTTCAATAATGGTCTCTTAGCTATTCTAACAACAATGTTAACATAATCCTCACTTATTGCTCTTGGACCCATAGGTCCCTTTCTTGGACTAGGAGTTCCTGATAGAACGTCCTGTAGAGCATATGCTAAGTATGCGCTAACCCATAATGCGTATAGTCCAATCTTGAGTGAGTGTATTAGAAGATCTTCAGGATCTGTGCTAACTCCCTCATGAGTCTTATGTAGTGACTCAACTATCTCTCGAAGAACACCTCTAAACTTAAGTCCAAGTCCTGTAAACACCTCTCTTATCTCACTAGGAACATTTCTCTCAAATATTCTAGACCTCGTTACTGATCCCATGTCTCTAGAAACTTCTTCTACAACCTCTGCAGCAAGCTTGATATCATCCTTACCCTGTGTATCAATATCTAAAAGCTTAGCAAGCTCTTCAAGTCTAGCTCTATCAGCTATCGTCAGATCCTTACACTTACCTTCAACTACAGCATAAGCATAATCGAGGAGCTCCATAGTTAGGTCAGTGTATGATGATGCTCCAGCACAGACGTGTCTAAGTAAGCCTCTAGCTACTATCGTGTCAGAATCTACACCACAGGAGCCTCTACTAGCACCTTCACCGAAGGGATCGATCCTGCAGGGACCTATGAGACAATGTCTACAACATATTCCGAGAAGACCAAACCCACATTGAGGTTCCTGACTTGAGAATCTGTGCCATATCGTCTCAACACCATCCTGAAGAGCCTTCTCAAGAAGCTCACGTGTGACTCTATCTATCGTGGCTTTAGAAGGATCAATGTTTGACATGGTAATCTACCATGTAATGATTCTAAATATTATATCAGTACTACCTCTCAAGTAGCGCCTTAACTATCTTCTCACGAAGTCTCTCACGTGCAAGCTCTGTCTCAGTAATAAACATTAATGCACCTGTTGGACAAGCTTCAACACATGCAGGTCTTCTACCACTTCTCACTCTATCAATACATATGTCACACTTAATTACTACCCTAAGCTCAGGTATGAGGCGTGGATGAGCTATTGGGCA
Organism: Thermoproteota archaeon; assembly: GCA_013153895.1. Taxonomy (GTDB): domain Archaea; phylum Thermoproteota; class Thermoprotei; order Thermoproteales; family Thermocladiaceae; genus JAADER01. Next base: position 5,306 of record JAADDN010000145.1, read on the forward strand.
TACTAATGTACATAATCTACATCCAATACACCTAGAAGGATTATGAAGAACGTAACCACTCTCATCTCTATACATAGCTCCTGTAGGACACACAGCAACACATGGAGCATCATCACAGTGTCTACATGTTATAGGAACATTTAAATCATCAACCTTATACACCCTTATCCTAGGTCTAGGACTAGGTCTCTCATATATAGCTGAGAAGAGATCCTTAGACGTAGAATGCTCAACTGCACAAGCTATCTCACAAGAACGACATCCAACACATCTAGAGACATCAAACATCACTATAGGTCGAGACATGAAGCTCACTGATATTATACTATGATAAAAGATTTATAAGCTAGATCACTATAATTAATCTCGGTAAGTATGGGCGGGAGACAGAGAACATCACTATTCCTCACAAGTGAGGAGGAAGAGAGAAAGCTTGGAGGAAAGGTAAGCACAAAGGAGGAAGAATCAAGAAAGCAGCAGGCTAAAAAGAAGAAGTAATCATAGATGAGACCTCCACGACTAATAAAACCAATAATAGACATAGCAGTACCCTGGAACGTTCTCGAAGAATGTCCTGATGAGAGAGAGAAGGTTAGAAAGATAGGTTACATATGTAGAGGAGCAGCAATATTTCAAACATCTAGACTCATAATATATAGATACGGTAAGGTAGACGAGAAAGAGCTACGTTTCTTAAAGAGGAATCTCGAGTATCTAGTCTGTCCACCATACTTGAGAAAAGATCTCTTTAAGATAGAACCAGAGTTAAAATATGCAGGACTACTACCGCCATTAAAGACTCCCTGCCACTATCTAGCTTCAAAAGATAAGATAAGACCTGGAGACATACTTGAAGGAATAGTCACAAGATGGGATGGGTATTATAGTCTAGTGAAGATAGGTGAAGGAAAGTTTGCTAGAGTACCAAAACCATATCCAGTAGGTTCAAGATTAACTATAAGAATAGAGGCAGAAAGTAGAGAAGGTAAGTATAGAGCTCATGTAGTATCTCTAGACAAGATTGAAATATATTGGAACATAACGATAGAGGAAAAACATCTTAAAGAACTATTAAACATTGAAGAGTACTCAACAATAATATTGACAGGAAAAGAAGGTAAAGATATTAGAAATATTTATCAAGATATTCAGAGAGAACTTGCAAGAGCTAAAGAACAAAATAGGAGAATACTCGTAATATTTGGTTCACCACGTAAAGGTGTAGATCAGATATTTCAGGAAGAGAACATAGATATAGAAAAGTACTATTATGTGAACTTCATTCCAGAACAGGGCGTGGAAACTATACGAACAGAGGAAGCAATAATATCAGTACTATCCATACTTCACTTTATCAGGACCTGTCTCTTGAGATGATAACTTATAGTATAGATAATTAAGGTAGTATATGTGTCTGAAGAGGAAATCATAGTTGCATTAACACCTCCACGACCTGAATCAATACAGGATCTTGAAGAGATAGTTAATAAGTATAACGTAAGGACGATAATATTTGAACTTCCTGAACCATCTCTGATAGATAAGTTCCTTAGAGGAGAAGTAACTGTTGATGATGTTCTTCTCGATCTTGAGCTTGAGTATCCAATATTTACTAGAGAACTACTATTATTAGCTAAGAGACTTCATGATAAAGGTATTAAAGTTCTATTTATAGATCCTTACCAGGAGATTGCTACTAGAATAAAAGTTAAACTATTTCTTAGAAAAGGTCTAGAAGAACTTGATAAAGACCTGACAGCTAGGTATATAGCAATGCTTGAGCTTAATCTTGGAAAAATATTTCAAGAGTATTATAAAGCATATTCAAGAAGAGATTTTGACAAGCTTCTAGAAGCAACGTTAAGATATGCTAAGTTTGATGCAGAGAGAACAAGATTTAGAACTGAGCTTAGAATAAGAAAGTTACAGGAGATAGTAGAAAATCTTGATAAACCTATACTAATACATACACATTTCATAAATAAGTTATTACCAAGAGAGCTTGAGAGAAGATTAGGAAAACCTATAAAAGTTGTAGACCTATATGAGGAACAGCTAAAGAAGATCGGCAAGAGAATTGAACATCCAGGAAGAAGATTAACACAAGCATACTTACTACATGATGAGACCAATATCGAGAAATTGAAGATTCTTGCAGCAAAGACAATAATACTCGTATCACAGTACCCACCAGCAGAACTAATACCAACACCAGAAAATAGGTACCCAATGCTTAAAAAAGACATAGAAATACTAGAACAGTTAGAAGGTAAAGAGAACCTGGAAGAATTAAAAATACTATACAAGAAGCTTATAGAGAGAACCGCGACGCACCGATAAGAGGGTCAGATAGACCCCCGATGAATCGGTGTGCCAATAATAAAAATGATGAGTACCACCCGGCACAGAAAAATGAAGAGAACTTACCCGACTGAGCCACAGAGTCGTGAATCCCTGCACGTATCTTAAAGCTAGTCATAGTCCCATGAGCGATAGTGTCAAGAATCTAGGAAGATACTACCACTATGTTGACAAGCGACTTCAGAAAAGATATTTCATTTAAGTGATATTTATCATATATTCAGGAGAATGCATAAAACTATACCGTGTAATTATGTTCCTGTTGAAGTTTTTTGCCGTAGGGTTAATAGGGTACTGAGGTTTAGTCACTTATTTGCTATTCTTGTAGGATTTCCTTTAATACTTGCATGCATTTTTAACTATTTCTATCAGATTCCTCTTTACCTATGGATTGATATTGTATTAACTTTTCTAGTTGTACTAATTATAACGCTTGTATTAATACCAGCAAAAGTTGAAATAACATCAGATGGACATCTAATCGTACATGCCGTCTTTCTACGTAGAGCAGACTATGGTAGAATAATCTCGATAACAAGAGTTGTTCAAGTACCTAAGCTATTTTGTCCAGTTGGTAATAGAGGATTTTACGGATATTGGGCATGGTGTGATAGTCCAGAAGGATTTATCATATTCATATCAGAGAGAAAATGCAATTACCTATATAAGATTAAGACAGATAAAAACTACACAATCTATATATGCACATCAAAAGAACTGATGGTATACTAATACCCCGTTCCTCATCTTGGTACATCTCTTCATCTTTCTGACATTATAGCTCCAATAATGATGTACTTATTGTAACTCATAAAGATTAGTGGGAAGTATGCAATTTATAGTATGTTCTAGTTTAGTTCTAATGGTGGGAATTTTGAAAGTAACTATTAAATTGTTGGAGAGGTTTAGGTTTGTTCTTGAGGAGTTGAAGAGGTTTGAGGAGAGGTTTGGTATGTCTAGTGAAGAGTTTTATAGGAAGTGGACTAGTGGTGAAATACCAGAACCAGCTGATCCTCACCTACTAGCAGAATACCTTACCTGGCAAGATCTAATAGAAGAACTGAGGAATTAAAACAGAAAATCATGAAACATCAAACAAAAACATCTTAACCTCTCTTAGAAAACTCTCAATAGAAGAATCATAAAAAGAGTCTAACCCTATCAAAAACATGTCTATGACGTAAATAATCTCTTAGAAGCTTGTTACTATTGTCTACATTTATTCACTATGTTTAACTTAAGCAATCTTAACATACTAATAAACCTGTAATATTCGTCCTTAGGTGGTAACAGGTATAGTGCACATACTTTTTTACATTTCTTAAGTACAATAACTATCCAACATTTTCCCTGAGGCTTTACTAGTAATACAAATACGTTACCGAACTTTCTAGAC
>JAADDN010000140.1 GCA_013153895.1 Thermoproteota archaeon
AGTTTTACCACTCATTGAGCGTATACTGTGTTAAAGATTTTTAAGGATTATTTCTTCAGTAGACGTATTATCCTTGAGGTATTGAAAGTTTGCTAGGAGTAGAATTCAGGATATAGACCTGAATCAGGAGAAAACCTGATACAGCGTTGAAGCGTGTGAGAAAAATACTTGAAAAATATTCAAAAAGTATGATACTTACCCTTACTTGGCAACAGCCTCGTCCTTTATAGACTCGAACACTGATCTTCTATAGTATCTCTTTGTTAGGTCTGGAGGAACTAACGTCAGCTCATCCTCTGGTAATATGCTTAGGACTTCCCATGCTAGGTCAAGAGTCTGCTCGAATGTTCTTCTCTCATAGAATCCTTGTGATAGGAATCTTCTCTCGAATGCATCAGCGAAGCGTAGGTATCTCCTCTCTCTCCATCCTAGGTTAGCTTCTCCTACTAGTATTGCTAACTTTCTTATCTCTACAGCCTTAGCATATGCTGCTACTAGCTGATTACCAACGTACTTGTGGTCTTCTCTTGTCTTTCCTTCACCTACTGCGTCCTTCATGAGTCTTGATAGGCTTGCTACTCCTACGAACTCTCCTACTACGTCTATTGGTGGGTATATACCCTTGCCCCATAGTGCTCTGCTTAGTATTATCTGACCCTCAGTTATGTATCCTGATAGGTCTGGTATTGGGTGAGTTATGTCGTCGTGAGGCATTGTGAGGATTGGGAACTGTGTTAGGCTTCCCTTCTTTCCAACAACTTTTCCACATCTCTCATATATTGTTGCTAGGTCAGTATACATGTATCCTGGGTATCCTCTTCTTCCAGGTAGCTCTCCCTTGCTGCTTGATAGCTCTCTAAGTCCCTCACAGTAGTTTGTCATGTCTGTGAGGATTGCTAGGACGTGGTATCCCTTCTCCCATGCTAGGTACTCTGCTATTGTTAGTCCTATTCTTGGAGCTAGTATACGCTCTGCTACTGGGTCGTTAGCTAGGTTGAGTACTACTACTAGCCTTCTTAATGCTCCTGTCTTCTTGAACTCGTTTAGGAAGAATAGTGCCTCCTCCATCTTGAGTCCAATACCTACGAAGACTATGACGAAGTCCTCCTCCTTTCCTGGAACTGTTGCTTGTCTAGCTACCTGTGCTGCTACTAGGTTGTGTGGTAGTCCTGATCCTGAGAATATTGGTAGCTTCTGTCCTCTCACCATTGTGAACATTGCATCTATTCCGCTTATTCCAGTCTCTATTGGCTCGTTTGGTGGTATTCTCGTGTATGGGTTAAGTGGCTCTCCCATTATGTCTCTATAGTCCTCTGCTGGTGGTAGTGGTAGTCCATCTCTTGGAGCTCCCTTACCATCAAGTACTCTTCCAATAAACTCCTCTGATACAGGAACCTTCAGGGTCTCTCCATAGAATCTGACTGTGCTTCCTAGAGCTGGTAGTCCTAGGGTTCCTGTCAGGACTTGTGCGACAGCGAAGTTCTCTCCTACCTCTACTACCTGTACAGTCCTAGGTATTCCATCTGGTCCTGTTACTACTCCTATCTCTCCATAAGCTACTCCTCTCGTTCTCTCTATGATTATGAGTGGACCCTTAACCTCTCTTACGGTAGAGTACTCTGATACTCCCTTAATTAGAGGAGCCTCAACTAACTTGGACAAGCTCAACCCCTGTCATATACCTTGTCCTACCTATTTTAAAGTTTTATAGAAGTCATCAAGCTGTAAGTACGTGATGATGAGATTCCTTTAAAGTGACTAGTGATCGAACACCCCTTACTGATACCTATAGGTAATACCTTATGAATATTCTGTAGCATGACACAAGTTTTATTAAGCAGATACGAGGTCATAGAGGGAAGTGACTCAGTATGAGATTCTGTCCAAGATGTAGATCCATGCTCGTACCCGTGAAGAAGGGGGATAAACAAGTATTAAGATGTACCAGGTGCGGATATGAGGAGGAGGTCACAGATAAGACTAGGAGCGGGTATGTTACTAGGAGAGAGATAGCTGAGGAGAAGCATACTGGAGTAGCAATATCAAGCGAGTCTGAGAGAGGAATGACAAGCGAGGAGAGAGAGCTACTAGAGGACTATCATAAGCAGCTTCTAGAGAACCTATACGAGACAGAGAGGGAGAGCGAGGAGGATTAAGAATAGGAAAGCTTTTATTTAAGGGAGAATGCAAGTGACCTAGCATGGGAAAGCAGGTAAAAGCTAGAGCACACACGTGGTATGAGGTAGATTACAATACTGGAACAATAAAGTTCCTCAGAAGATTCTGCCCAAGATGTGGAAGCGTGATGGCATATCACAAGGTTCCAGTACCAAGATGGCACTGTGGAAAATGTAGTTACACGATATTCGAGGTACAGCAGCAACCGTCAGCTCCAAGAGAGAAGCCTAGTAGAAAGAAGTAAGAGATGAAGGATCTCTCGCTCGATACGTACGTAGACTATCTCCTAGATAGGGGGCACATAGTTAAGGAGGTAACCACCGAGCTATCTCCAGACCTCGAGATTCCTAGCGTCATAATACGTGAAGAGAAGAACGAACCTGACAATATACTCCTCTTCTCTAAGATCAAGAATCATAACAATTTTATAGGTATCTCCCTACTTTTAAACACTAGGAGAAAACTACGCGAGTTATTTAATGTTAATAATGATGTAGAACTTTATAGAAGGATAATAAGTGGAGTTGAGTCGGGTGGAGGTAAGGTTCAGCAAGTATCTTCACATGATTTTAAGATTGTTCAAGATTTTGATTTAAGAAGACTTCCGTTCGCAAGATTCTACAATAATGAACGTTCTCCTTATCTTACTTCAGGTATCGTTGTTGGTCTAGATGTTGAGGAGAAGATAGTTAATGCTTCTATACATAGGTTAACTCCCATTGATAAGGATAGGCTCGTCATTAGGCTTGTTCCTAGGCATCTATACTCTATATGGGTTAACAATGCTCAGAAGGGTAAGGATACTCCTGTAGCGATAATATGGGGTATAAATCCGATAGTTCTTCTTGCAGCTGCTTGTTCACCACCTTATGGAGTATTTGAGCTAGGTCTTGTAGAGAAGTTCATTGGTGTTCCTGTAAAAGTATTTTATGAAGATGATCTTCCTATTCCTGTTGATGCTGAGATCGTGCTTATAGGTAAGATTCTTAGAGATGAGAAGGCTAGTGAGGGACCTTGCGCAGACATTCTACTTCTCTACGATGATGTTCGTGAGCAGCCTATCATTAAGATAGAGAAGGTACTCTTCAAGAATAAAGATAGACTTTACGCTCACTATCTTGTTCCTGGTCTTGGAGAGCATAGGATACTTATGAGTATTGAGAAAGAAGCTAAAATATGGAGATTCGTTAGCAATGTTGTTCCTGAGGTTAAGGCTGTGAGATTAACTCCAGGAGGAGGATCCTGGCTTCATGCTGTGATATCTATTAGAAAGAACACTGATGGTGATGCTAAGAATGCTATACTTGCAGCTTTTGCTGCTCATCCATCACTGAAACATGTTGTGATAGTTGATGATGATGTAGATGTTGATGATCCTGTTCAAGTTGAGTGGGCCATAGCGACCAGGTTTAGAGCTGATAGAGATCTAGTTGTGATAAGCAATGTTAGAGGATCAACTCTCGATCCATCATGTATAGATCAGAGTAGTGGTTTAACGTGTAAGGTTGGTATTGATGCTACAAAACCGATAAGTAGTGGCTGGAAGTTTGATATGGTTAAGAATAGTGTTCAAGTAAGTTACAACTTTAGACTCTTAAGATCACGCGAAGGCTCGTGAACCATCTTGATCGTAGTTTTATAAATCCTCCTTCATACTAGATAAAGATATATAGGATGATGATCATGGCAGTTGATGAGGTTCAGGATGATTTGAGGAAGTATCTGAGTGATTACCTAGCTGTGAGAGAGCTTAAGAAGAGCGTTGAGAAGAGATTGAAAGATCTGGAGAAAGAGAGAGCTAAGAGACCTAGAGATAGAAAGATTAGACATAGCATATCTGGTCTAAGATCGACACTGAGAACTCTAGAGAATAGGAAAGAAGTCATATTGAGAACACTTAATGCTAGATTAGCTAGAAACATAGGTACAATAACAATGCGAGACATAGAACTTCAACCTCATGAGTATCATGCAAGCGTTAATGGTAAAGATAGGATAGCGGTATACAAGATCGTTGAGGATGAAGATGAAGCTAGTCCTCTTAAGATACTTGTCAAGATACCTAGAATAGAACTATCTAAAGCTGAAGAACTACTCTCATTGGTAGACGATGTTCTTAGATTATTTAAAGAGAAGGTAGGATTACCTGTGAGAGTTCACATAGATAAGTTAGTGATGAACGAGAATGAGCTAGATACTGCAATAGATATATTGAAGAGACGTGGATTCAAGGTCTCTAAGCAGGGTAGAAGGTTCACATTTACTAGCGATTAGTAGCTATCTGCTTCATCTTGTAGTAGTTTGCTAGTATTGGACAGTTCTTACCTCCTGAGAGACAGTGTTCAATAAATTTTCCTCTTCTCAATCTCCACTCTTCTGGTGGCATTAATATACATCTATCACCATCTCTAGTACTTTGATAGAATATACACTTAGTCACAGTATGATTATGCTTATATGCCTAATATATGGGTTACTCTACGTAGTCGTAATCTTGACCTCCAATATATATCTGATGAAGTACTCTGTACAGGTCTTCAAGTCCTTCTCCTGTTTTTGCAGATACAGGAATAAGTCTAGATACTGTTCCTAGAGCTGTTATTACCTCAGTTATCTTCTCAGTAAGCATTAGCTCTAACTTTCCTCCAATATTTTGAAGTTCCATGCTTAATGCATTTAATAGTTCTTCAGGTTCTTCTGACCAGGTAACTATCTGCTCAATAGTCTCTTTATCTACAAGATCTATCTTATTTAGAACATTAACCTGAGGCTTATTGAACTTGAATTGAGATGATAATGATAAGAGCATCGATGATACGAAACCTGAAGGTGATCTAGCATATACTGAATCTATGACAAACACTATTGCACTACGTTCAGCACTTAACCTAGATATGAGAAGTGGACCGCTTCCTCGAAATGCAAATATCTCCATCTGTCCTGGAGTATCTATTAGTACATATGTTGCCCCAAGTGAGAATATTATTTCTCTTATCTTATCAGCATTAACTATTATTGTGTCAACTGCAGCTATTATTGATGCATTTGGACCAAGTTTATACTTCTTAGCTATTTTTCGTGCAGAGACTATGTCTCTAACATCAACATCAGCTATATATGGTAGATAGTCAACAGCTGGATCAAGATTCACTAACGCAACATCATACCCCTCCTTCTCAAGCCACTCACCGAACGCATGAACTAGACTCGTCTTTCCACTTCCTGCTGTTCCTACGAAGAATACTGTGAACATTCTTACGTGTCATCAGATTTTAAGTCTCCTATTAAGTTTTAGTAGAACTACATCATCATAATCGTATATTCTCCACATGAGATCATACTCATCTTCCAGATCAGCTCCTAGGTCTCTCAATATCTTGTAAGCATCTCTCCAGGTTGTGCATACGTATCCAAGAGATTTGAATAATCTTAATACTGGTATATTATCTTCCTGTGTTGATGCTATAAAACATTCAACTTTACTTTTCATGTGCTCCTCAGCCCTGATAACGAGAGCCCTACCAATACCTCTACGCCTATATTCAGGTTTGACACCCATATAATATATATGTCCAACATTTATTCCAAGGTTAACTATCTTGAACTGAATGAACCCAACTATCTCATCTTCGATCTTTGCTACAAGTATCTTATGATTATTAATAGCCTTCTCTGCATAATAAGCATGCCAGCTTGGAAATATCTCACGGATGAGCTTTCTGACCTTACTTACATGTTTTCTCTCTAGCTCACATATTTCAACTTTACATAACTCCATGCTTGAGACCAATCATTATTATAGTTTCTTCCATACCTAAAAATCTGAGCATACATCTGAGGTTAAGGTGAGGTTAAGATGCATGAACAGCGGGGGAAGCTTTAAAATAAGGTAAGGAAGATTAACCTAAAGGAGCAGAAGATGCATGAGATCGTGATTAAGAACACTAACTGGAAGAGTTAGGGAAAGAGGATTAAAGAGATTTTTCATGTACAATATAACTATTAAAAAGAGAGAAAAGAGGTAAAAAGGAAACAAAAGGAACTTATCGACCATTTAATATACGAGACCAAGACTCGAATAGCAATCATGAGACGTGGCGTAATCATAGCAGCGATTGCAGCAACAATAGTGACTCTGATAATACTAGTAGCAATACTCGCATACTCAATAAGACCAGCAGTATCACAGAACCAGCAACCAATACAGGTAACATATCCACAGAAACTGAAGTACGCATCAATACAGCCGTACGGAACAGCTAACGTGCAAGTCCAGAAGCAAGAAGGAACACCAAAGCTCATAGAGATATACCTCTCACCAAGTGGATCTTACCTATACCTAGTATTTGATCAAGCTAGCCTACAGAACTATCTCAATCAGTATGGTGGATTTGTCATATGTGTAAAAGTACAGAACTCTCAACAACAATTATACGAACAGTGTAAGGTTATTTGTAAAGATGGAAAAGTATACTTCTATGATGAAAAGGATGCTAAGATAGTAGCACAAGACCCATATTCAAGCGTTGTACTTAACGCGCATAAATGTTGCTGCTGTGGTCAACCTGTAGGTCTAATCATCTTCGGCTTCAGCCAGTACAGTAATGGACAGGTACAACCACCAATACAGGTACCATTTGATACTAGTACTCAGATAACGATATACATAGAGAACCTTCCACCACCATCACAAGGTCCATAATAAATGTAGAATATTAGTATTAATTAAAAATTATGAACACTTTTAAACTATTTCTCATAATTTATTTCTCAGTTATCTTAATCTTAGTGACAGCTTGGTTCGTAATGTACCCTCCTCTCCAGCTTGGTGGTAACACTGGCTACTTCGTTATTGCAACAACATCTATGATGCCGACACTATATCCTGGAGATCTCGTCCTTACAAAACCTGCAACAACATACCATGTTGGTGACATAGTAGCATATATATCTCCAGAACATATAGTAGTTGTTCATAGAATAATTAAAGCATTAGGCAACGGATGCTATCGTACTAAAGGCGATGCTAACCCAAGACCAGACCCATGGATAGTATGTAAAAACATGATAATTGGCAAAGTTGTTCTAAGAATCCCTCTTCTAGGTTCTCTAATCGAAGAAGCTCGTAAATCACCTATAGTGATGACAGTAGTCATAGTAATTGCTAGCTTAATAATAATATCTCCAATAGCGATAGCGTACTCACTCTCTAATCGTAAAAATAATGAAATTATAAACAGAGAACTCTCTAAAATATGTTATAAAAGTTCTAGGAAAGATGATAAAATACTTCTGATGATAGGTATAATCTTCTCATCAATATGTATACTAATAATAGCATCATTAGCATACACAGCACTAAGCTTCAAATATACTACAAAGATAATTAAGATACCTACAATAACACTTATTGAAGGAGCACGTTATATAGTATTATTGAAAAATAATACATTATATAATACTACAATACTTAGAAACCCCTCATTCACATATGTAAAAATAATTAGAAGTATAATAATCGAACCATACGTAGAAGTAAAATATGACAATAAATATGTTAGAAATGTAGAAGAAAACTGCACATTATCGATAAGAATACTACAGGATAGAACTTACGGATGGAATAAAACTATCTTAAGCAATTTACCCTGTGATAAACCTGTAATTATACCATACGAGAATTTGAAGAAACTCATTAATAAGATTAATAAAGAGGTTGATATGTATTCAACAGTATATTCTATAGAACTCGTATATGATATACATGTTAGATATATCTTATCGTCAGGTATTATTAAAGAGAAAAGTTCTCGTAAGATCTGTAAGATAGAGTTGAACTATATATTCAATATAGTAAATTTTGAGAGATGTGACTATAAGGATATTGTATATAATAATGTTACTAAGTTCGTGCTTAGGAAGATCAGGACACCATTTGGTTACTTGAATGCTGATAAGTTTACTATTCTCATGTTAAGTTTGTTATCTGTTCCTGTAACATCTATGTCACTTATAGTATATTTCTACTCTAGAAAGCGTAGAAGAGATGAAGATCCTTTAGAAGATATCTTTAACAAGTATGGACATATAATAGTTAGAACTAGTGAAAAACCTAGAGTTAGTGGTAGAGAAATTATTAAGGTCATTAATTTTGAAGATCTTGTTAAATTAAGTAAGATTATGTCTAAACCAATATTTTACACTGTATTTGATACTGAGAAAGGAAGGATACACTTGTTTTATGTTGAGTCTAATGGTAAACTATTTGTATATATGGTAGTCTCATATATCTACATAGGGCAGTCTTATGTTCGTAGATGATGAGGTCTGGGTACTCTAACGGAGAGGTGAAGATAGAGGGGCTGCTCTGATACATATATCTGAGAGAGGACATCTATAGCAGAGCATTCTTGTACAAAATTCTCTATCTATGACATAGCTCACCGTCTGAATCCACGAGCTGAGCCTACCAATGTACTTATATGAGAGACCTGTAAGACATTTATTAGATATTGGACAGTTATAGCATCTATATCTTATACAGTAACTTTTTACAGGTTTCTTAAAATTTTCAAAAATTTTAAACCTTTTCACAAACCTTTCATAATGTATGTCTGATGGTGCTATACTTGTTGTAGATTTTGTAAATATTAGAAAAGCATCAACAACCTTAGGTCCAGCATAGGGAATCTTAAGAAGATTCTGTCTCACTATCCAGAAATCATCTTCAAGTTTTATAGATAGTACCTGATCAATTACATCAGCTAGCTGTTGAAGTTGATAACTATTTCCAACTTTTTTAATGATTTCTGGAGTTATTTTCTTAATATCATTCTCTGATA
>JAADDN010000108.1 GCA_013153895.1 Thermoproteota archaeon
CAGGCTGACCTTAACCCCCTACGGGGTTATGATCATTGTCTTGCTATGGTTAATATTTCTTTCGCATGTAAAATAGGTACTAGGTCGCGGTCATATTCTTGTCCACAGTGTGGACATTTTAATTTCCTGTACCTGTTTTCTATTAATTGCGTATGACAGTATGGGCATATTTTTGATGGTAACCTCTTCTTCTCGATACGAATACCACTTAGCCTGTTTTTCTAACAACTTAACAAACCTTCTGAGACATACTAACTAGATCTTTGATTGTATGTTATTTTTATTTTCATTATTGAATATTAGAATCATGTCTAGGTGACCTTCAGAGTCTATGCATAGTAGTATCTCTACTATTTGTCCTTCCTTTATTTTTGTATGGTATTTTTCTAATATTTCTTGTATCTTTTTGTTGAATATTATTCTTAGTCTTTTGTTTATAGGGCTTATGGAGAGCACATGTGTTATGTCTTCTAGAGGTTCTATTTTTATTCTATTTCTATTTCTCTCGTAATCTTGCATAGTCTCAATAATATTCCTACTTTATCATTGATCTTTACTATGAATTTTCTACTATTTTTAAGTGGAGTTAGAGGTTCTTCATGGGTTACTTTTGTTATTGTGTTTATTATTTTCTTAGGTATCATTACTGCATATATTGTCAGGGATCCTTTAGATAAGTGTTTGAATGTTATTGTTCTTTCTCTTTCAATTAGTTCTACTATCTCTATCACATCTATGTCGTGTTTCTCTTGTTCTTAAGTTTCATGATCAATAGTTTGATCATGATATGTTCAAAATTTTGAGCATGAAGGGGACATGTTTAATAGTGCACCTGGACTCTAGGTCTTGAGCAGGTTAATGTATATTGTACATGTAGATGGACCATGTCTGATGTACACATCCGTGATATCTGTAGGTATCGCCGAGGCATTAGCGAGAAGGAATATAGGTGTTGCTTTATGTCTTAGTAATCCTCTTGAAGATTCTTATTGTGTTGGTGATGATAAGAATATTCTATGCGTTAATAACTTTCCTTTACAAGCTTCTCATTTTCTTATAAGCAATATTAAAGTTAACGATTTTCATTTGAAAATTATTGTTCATTATCCATTAGTTTCTTATGAAAGTCTAGGTAAGATATCTAAGTATCTTGTTAGAGATAATAATGTTATAAATGTAGTGCCCGTCGTTAAGGGAGCTGAAGGCTATGATCCTGATAACAATGTATGTATAGTTAAGGTTAAGAGTCGTGACCTATGTATAGAGATTGATAGATTGCTCATGATAGGGTCTAAACTGTCTAGAAGTCCAGGAATCGAAGATCTTGTTGAGGAGATTCTTGTTAGGGTAGCAACAATACAGTGATGATACCTCCTCTCTCTGATCGGTGAGGAGAAGGCAAGGTTCTGAGAAAAGTTTATTAGGTTGATGAGGAATCATAATGTAAGAGTAGCGTGGTATCTCTATATTTAGATCATGTCTATGCGGGATATCAATCTAAGATCGTTCTTAATGATATAACGATAGAGTTTGATAAAGGTATAACGGTCCTGCTAGGCCCTAATGGTAGTGGTAAGACTACGCTCCTTCGTGTATGTGTTGGAATAATTAGACCAGCTAGAGGTAAAGTTCTTATAGATGGGAAATCTATTTTTGATGATATTAGTTTAAAGAGGTATATAAGTTATCTTCCTCATCGTGAAGGGCTCATAGATGAGTTGACCTGTCTTAAGAACATACTGTTCTACATGTATGCTAGGGGCATCTCAGATAGAGACGTTAAGAAGACAATACATGAGTACTCTATAAGGTTGGGATTAGAAGAGATTCTTAATCGTAATGTCTCAACTTTAAGTAGGGGACAGAGAAGAAAAGTTGCTCTTCTGAGGGTTCTATTAGAGGATTCTCAGATTATTCTGTTAGATGAACCTACTGAAGGTCTTGATGTTGTTTCTAGAAACATTATATTAGATATTATTAGAAAGTTATCACTAGATAGGACAGTGATCTACGTTACGCATGACTTAGATGAGGCTCTTCTTATAGGAGATAGGATATGCGTGTTAAAGAATGGAAGAATAGTGTTGTACGATACTAAGGATAACGTGATGGCAAGACTCTCAGGTAGAAAGCGTAGAGTAGGTATAATCGTTAAGGGCGATCCTGCGCCAGTGTTTGAGAGGTTTGGGATATCTTATACCTGTGATAAGGGGATGTGGATTCTGGATATTGACGTAAATACTGATCTGCCGACTCTACTTGTGGAACTTGTTAATCATGGTTGTAAAATTCTGAGAATAGTAGATATTTATAATCCTCTAGAGGATATTTTAAAAGAATGAGCTCAATTAAAGGCGTAGTTAAAGCATATGTTCTGAGAGCAGAAGCCTGCATAAGCCCAGTATTGAGATTATCAGTACTACTTGGCATAGTAATGTCGACTCTATTAATCGTTACTGGACTATATGCTCCAAACCTGTATACACCCACGACTCGTCACGCCCTGTATATCCTAACTAAGGAGATCCTGCAGACCTCTCAGATTAGTCCTAAAGACATAACTATAGTTATAGCAACAGTATTTGAACCATTTTTTGCAGCTATAATGGCAACATTCGTAGCATCTAGCTACCTTGTGAATACCATAGGTAAAGATAAGTTTAGTGGAGTATTCGAGATATTATTATCGTATCCAATATCCATTAAAGACCTATTAATAGGATTAATAATGTTCTCAATCTATGTAGCAGCTCTCTCATATATTCCAATAACAGTGATAGCAACAGGTATAGTAGTAACAACATTATCATATCTTAGCTCGTCACAGTTCCTAAACCTGTATATAGATCTGACACTCCTACTCTTACCCTCTGTAATATCCTGCATTCTGATCTCAATACTAATAGTGTTCACTATACCTAAGATAATTAGAGTAAGAACAGGAATGTTGCCGATACAGAATCTTGCAACACTCATAAGCATACTTCCAATACTTGTACCTGTACTAGTACTAAATATCGTGCCAACGATCCCGCCGTACGTTATTGCATTATCAACGTTCACATCAAGTATAGTACTGACAGCTCTCATCCTGTTAATATTACCAAGAGTTATAAGACCTCTAGAGTTAATAATAACAAGCTGAGAAATGTTCAAAATAAGGGTAAATAGTAGAGAGATAAGATTCGTAAACAGAGTAAAAGAACTCGAGAAACTTAGAGAACTTGCAACAAAAGGTTCGCCTCTCGTAGAGTTCGTATATGGACCTGAAGGATGCGGAAAAACGACATTAATGAAATATTTTGCACATAGCATTAAAGATAATAAAAAATACACTGTGATATATATAGACGCTATAGAAGTATCAGATCCTGAGAAGGCTATCTATACTAACATTAACATAACAGTTAAAGAGATTCTCGATACCATAACTGAAACATTTAATATTCCTCTAGGAGGATTAATAGCATTAAACTTATCTAAGATATTGTCGCATATTATTAACAGATTTAAAATATCTAATAAGAATATTGTTATAATTGTAGACGATGTTGTAAGATCTATCGGACTAGATAAAGTTGAATATTATATCAAGTATCTATATGAGCTTGGAACAAAGATTAAGATAGAGCATGAGCCAGAATCTCTTCTAATTCTTGCTACCACCTCTGAAGGTGTTAGTAGAAGATTAATAGCTAAACATAGACATGCAGTAATTCATCTTCTATGGAATCTAGATAAAAGATCTACAGAAGAACTTGTTGAGCAACTTTCTAATCGAAATATTATAGAGGATATATGGGAATTAACAGGAGGAAATCCTGCAAGGATCATAGAGCTGGCAGTGAGATTTGACTCAAATATTAAAAAATGGTTAAGTAAGTTAGAAGAGAGACTTATGGATATTGTCCATATAGTTAGATTAAAATCTCTTATAAAGTATTTAAGAGATGTTGTTGAAAATATCGATCTATTATATGAAGGTTATGAAGAAGGCTATCTTAAGCTTCTCGGAATCTTGGAGGAGAGTAATTTAGTGATCTATAAGGGGTATAGTACCTTATCTGAGGATCATGTAAGTCCTGATCCTATGCTTGGTATTGGTAGGTACTATGCTTGGCAGATACCTGCCTACACTATTATTCTTAGAAAAATATTGAACAAAAGTTAGATATTACGTTTAGATTTGTCCTAGAGAGAATATTTATAAGATGCTGCTGAGAAGATATTAACTGTGAGGATAGTAGTCTCCAATCTTCATGTTGGTTATTTCGATAACATTGTTCTTAAAGATGTAAATATAAGTTTTGATGTTGGAATGTATTTTGTTCTTGGTCCTAATGGAAGTGGTAAGTCTACTCTTATGAGATCTATCATAGGTATATTGAGGCCGGTTAAAGGCGACGTATTAGTACATGGTTATTCAGTATTTATTTATCCCGACGTAAAGAGATACATGGGATACTTCCCACATGGCATAGGTCTTCTACCTGATCTGACAGTCAGAGATAATTTCATACTCTATGCAGAGCTCATGGGTGTTAGAGATAAGGTTGAAGTTAATAGACGTGTAAGATATGTTAGCGAGATCTTCAAAATAGAGAACCTTCTTTTAAAGAAAGTATCGGAGCTCAGTCATGGTCAGAGAGTTAGAGTTGGCATAGCTCGTGCATTCATACATGATCCTGATATACTCGTGTTTGATGAGGCTCTAGCTGGTCTAGATCCATACTTCGTTCTTGAGATAGAGAAGATACTAGCTAAGGAGTCTACTAGAAGAACAATAATAATATCTACGCATTCTCTATCTCACGTTCAAGCATGCCCTCATAGAGAGATCATACTGATAAGTAATGGTAGGATAGTATTCAGAGGTAGGCTAGACGAGCTTTTATCGAGATTTAGACCAAGAAGACGCTTTATCCTGAAAATAGAAGGTTCCGACATAGATGTAGCAAGGATCCTTGACAGGTATAGCGTGGGATATGTAAGGTCTGAAGACGGCTGGATAGTAGAGCTAAGTAGAAGCGATATAAATATTCTAGATATTGTTAGAGATCTAGCGAATAATGGTCTACTTGTCCGTGAAGTTAATGAAGACCAGGATTATGCAATGTGCGAGATACTGAAAAAGCTGGAGTCGAGTGGTTAGATATGAAGCTTATAGATCTTACTAGGTGGATACTTAAGAGAATAATTGTAGAGGAGACTCATGGATTAGCATTATCCATATTACTATCGGCTATAATGGTGGCATTTGTTCCTTTATCAAATCTTAAGTCAATAATTAATCTAGTACATGTATATGGTCCAGAGATAGTGAGATATCTATCAAACATCTCAATATTCACAGGAACGTTAATAGGATTTCTAGCATCTGTTTCAGTAGTAGCAGTACTAGTTAGACCGTTAGCAATGGATAGACTCTCGAGATTCATAGAGATAGTACTTTCAGGACCATTCACGTTTAGGCAGTATCTAGCAAGTATAGTACTGTCATGTATCTTGCTCTCAGTAATCATAGATACTGTACTGTTATCAGTATATGCAGCCTCCCTATATCTGAAGGCATCAGAAATAATCTCACTAATGGTAAATGTATATACTATAATCACTGGAATATTAATAACAATATTTTCATCACTTCTAACAATAACATTACATTTAGCATTTACAAGATTGTCATATAAGTTTAGAGGTGGTGCACTATCTCTCATACCATCACTGTTACTATATCTGATAATATTGTTCGTATTCAAGCCTCTAAGCACGACAACACCATTATGGACTGTGCTATACATGATAATAGCAGCAGTATCAATATCGATACTTGTGATGATATTACTAATCTTCAAGCTAATGAGACCAGAAGTAGTAATACTATACCAGTAACATCAGCCTGACACCTCTAGATAGGTGACGTATATAGAGTGTATAGATCCAACATATTTATCAACTAGACCATTAATATAGAACATCCTAACATGGACTCTACATTTCGAAGGCAACTTCAGAACAACATTAATACTAAAGAACCTCTTTAAGAGCGAGCACTTCCTTGACACTATTTCAACTACGTATGGAACCTTCAAGGTAGCTTTCAAAGATATGATAATGCTCTCTCTAACTATGGCTAATCCTACGACACAACTATTATTCTCAATCTGTGCTAGATCTATGCTAACTCTGGAGCCCGTGTAGGTTACTAGAGAGCTATTGAGATACTTTCTTACTATAGTGAAACTATTAGAAAGATATCCATATACGGGGCTAATACTATTATCGTGTATGTAGGGAATTGCAAATGATAATAACATCGTAATGTTTAGAATCTTACAATGAGTTCTATTCTTCAACCCTCTAAGAATATCATAACAATAATATAAGTTATATGTCAGAAAATACAGATCACCTCTAAATCCTACAAACATCACGCTCTCATTCTCGTATATTTTCGAAACAATCTTCATATAGTTTAACCATACGTTCGATCCACGAAGGACAAGCAGAGGACCAGCCAACACATGCGAGATGCGTCCTATAGATAGCTTGAGAGAATCTACACTAAACAAGATATCAACACCTTTATCGGTCTCTAGCAGCTCTCTGAGTACGATTCTATCAACATTTTTCAAAGCCTTGCTGATCTTTATAGCAAGTAGTGGCACTGTAGTATTAATATTCATGTACTCTATACCCATATTCCATATGAAGAAGTATACCATACATACATAACTATCTCGCGATCTAACACATACAATGTTATGATATCTTTCTACTTTGCTGACATTTTCTCCAGTTATATTTCTTAACGACTCAGATATAAGTTTATCCACCTCACTTGAGGATATTATCATGTCTCTACTTGTCAACATATCTTTTATATTTACAATTACTGAAAGTTTTCTGAAAGTCGCATTATACAAGTTTAATGGAACTACATAAATCTTTGTAAATACTCCTTCTGAAGAATATGCTGTTAGTATTATTAGGAATCCTATATCAATATCTTTAATAGTATCGTTAAGGCTAGTAAAATATCTTACCCATTTTTCATAAATTCTATATATCTTATTCATACTTATTCTCACAGTGCTATTATATGTCAGGTATATTCCTATCCTTATTATTGATTTATTTGGTAATATAGAGAACACACCTAACTGTATGAAGTCTGTTCTGTTAGGAAGATCAATCACTATACTAAGTGTCTGCTTAATACTTCTCACATATTTAATTCTAACGACTCTACATGTCCTAGTGTTTATAGTGTTTTTGCGAGTTTTCTCTAGTAATGTTTCATATATTACAAGTAGGGTAGTCAATATTATCGTGATGATTACTATAGATATTACGTATTTCCTGGATCTCATAAATTATAGTTGTTAAATATGATTATTAAGCTTTGTAATATCTTGTGCTACCATGTCTCATTCTTAGTTAGATAATGTTATATATCTATATCTGCGCTATTCTACAGATGCCGTTCACTCTGTTTCATGTTGGACCTGGAGTACTTATAAGTCTACTGCTCTCAAGATATGTAAATTCTTTCTCTCTGCTTATCTCTACAGTATTCGTAGATGTTGAACCATTGTTATATATGGTTATCTATGGATATGTAGTTCACGGATTTTTACACACTATACCGGGCGCAGTGCTATTTGGACTAGTCGTAGGCTATTTATGCTATATATCGCGTAGTTATCTAAATAAGATTCGTAAGTTACTTCCCTGGTGTCAGAGATATACCTTAAGTTCATGTTTAGCTGGCGGTGTCGTCGGATCTCTTCTTCACGTCTTTCTTGATGCTCCTCTCTACAGAGATTTACAGTTACTACCATTGATTGGTAATCCTCTATATCATACATATGACTCATTCTCACTTCTTTTCTCCTACTACACTACCCTCATGTTACCTCTAATATATGTAGTATACTTCACATATGTAAAGATCAAGGAGAGAAGATCAGACAAATCTTAGTACAGATTAAATATAATCTCTGTATATATGTACTATAAATTTTAATTACAGAACGAGAACATACGTTTCCTCTCTTAGAGGAAAGGTTATATGTATCCTCTAGGCTTTCGGTATAAGCTTTAGAAAATAATGTAGAAGATTGTTATAGCTAATAAACTAGATATCTATGTGAAACGTGAGATCTTACATCAGTTTCTGTTCACTAAAGTCTATTGATAATCGTGTATCATGTTTTTAAGTATGTTTTTCGAGGACTTACCTTAGTAATGAGATGGCTTGAGTTATTGTTAAGCATTATCTCTATATTCTAATTACATTGATAATAACAATATTATTAAGGTTAAATCAGTTTTAACAAGATCTTGAAACTTTTTAAATCTATTGTTGATAACTTACTGACCTGTATTCCAAAATTACAATCTCAGCTACGTTCTAAAAATCCTGATAGTTCAGTCACGTGGAGAGATCTCGAAGAGCTACTTAACAGTTTTACACTTCCATTCTTAACGGAAATCGGCAAAAGAGCACATACGACATATTTCGAAAATGTTCATAGTAGTTTAGAAGAGAAAAAGGAGCTTACAGAGAAGAAGAGAAACGAGATAACATGTGAAGAGATGCTGGAACTGAAAAACTTACTTGAAAAGCAGAAGAGAGAAAAGAAGAGAAGGGTGATCTTATAGATGCACTACTCCTAGGACTAGGACTACTATCACTAACACTGGCATTAGCAGGTAAGATGAGAGAAGGTAAGAAGGAGCAATACAGTTGATATGAGCTATCGAAATATGGCTGGAGTAGATGTTATAGAAAATTATCGATACTGTTATAATTTCTAATATGCTTAATCACTCTCGGTTATCATGATCTTTTACGAGGAATTTGCACGTAGATTCTTTAGAGAAGCTTTAAGGGATCTTGATCGTGCTAGAAGAGCTTTTAATGAGGGTGATTATCCAGAAGTTGTTTTTCATGCACAGCAATGTGTTGAGAAGG
>JAADDN010000171.1 GCA_013153895.1 Thermoproteota archaeon
GAAAAGTCATAATAGTACCAAGAGAAACACCACTAGACTACACACACATAAGAAACCTACTACTAGCAAAAAAGAGAGGAATAATCATAATAGATGCAGCACCAGCATACTACACAAACCCCAAAACAGTAAACGACCTAGTAAACCACATAATAGGAAAAATACTAGACCAACTAGAAATAAAACACGACCTATACAGACCATGGAGAATGATGAAAGGTCACGGGGCAGACAAAAATGAAGAATACTAGACCAACTGAACACAATATACATCGAAAACAGTTCTAGCAAGCCGGACAACACTTCACGTTAATCCTGACGACCCTTGGACATATTAACCCGCTCACGTATATAAGACTTCATGATCACGAAATCGAGAACAGACGCGCAGGCAAGCAGTACTATAACATCAGGAAGAGTCTACAAGATCAACGTTAGAAGAGACTCAGAGACAGGTAATAAAGTTGCTTACTTCACGGAAATACGACCTGACGGAACAACAAGACAGTACGTGATAGCTGAAGGTCAAGTAGCAGATGCTATAGGAAACGCAATTGCAGATGCTATACGCCTAATAGCTTTACTAGGAGGTCTTGCCCTTCTAGCAGTCGGAGTTGGATTTAGCATGTATCTGGCAAGTAGAAACAATAATGAGCATCAATCAAAATAAGGAGATTATGAAAATTATTAGAAATTTCGAAGATTTAAAAGACTTATTTACAGAAATATCAGAACTTGGAGATCTAGTTAAAAACATAGTAAATACGATTAAACAGAAAATAAGGTTACTAACAGAACTTAATCTAACACCTAGTTATCACGCTCCTCTTTTTACAGCTCCAGAAGTCTACAAGTATGATGAACGTATAAGAAAAATGCTTGAACGTAGATTGTTCAGTAGATTAGAGCCAGTTAGCCTAATATTAAGTACAGAAGTAGCTAAGGATCTTAGTATCGGTCCTCATGAACTTAGAATAGACTTAGTACCAACAAAAGATGTATACTATAGGATAGACCTAGAAAACGGAAACTTTATATACATTGACGAACGTAGTTTACAGAGACGCCCAGAACTAAAGAGTGATGCTAAACCATTCAATGTAAACTCACTACTAATGTACATTAGTATAATGATTGAAAACTTTCTACCTGGCTTCCCAGACTTTGAATTTAAGCTAAATATACTTTCATTAATTTACTGGTGTTATAGTTTAGGCTTTGATAAAGAAATTAATAAATTATTGGATAAATTTCTAGAGATTATAGAAAGCGGTAGAGTTGACTTATTTGGAAATTATATTAAAGATACTATTGATTATGTAGTTAACACATTAGGTCCAGAGATATGGAATAGATTCTTCGCATTATTACGCTTTCTCACCAGTAGAAGAGATCTTGTCTAAAGGAGGTATTATTTTACTAAGAACGTTTAAAAATGATGTAATAGGTTTACTTCTGTTAATAATGCTGTCAGTAGAAGTTGAAAAGGTTCTTGCCAGATACAGTATTCAGAGTAATCGAAAATTATAGGTGAAGTATGAGTTAGTAGTTGTGAGTAGGATCCTTATATGGTGTGCAGGTGACATAAGTAGGTATGAGTTAGTTAACTATGTTATTGATGGTAGAACGTTTAGGAGTTTTTTGAGTCCTGCGGCATTGTATGAGTATGTACGTCCACGGTATCTAATGGTGTTTATACCTGAAATATTGTTTGATAAGGAGCATGATAAGATGTATAAGATTCTTGTTAAAGCTAAGGCAGGATTTGTAGATAATGGTGTAAGGTATAGATTATTTGTTGATAATAAGGAATATACTATAAGTGAACAGATACATATGGATGATTTTATTAAAGATCTTGAAGATCCTTCTAAGACTACGTTAGTTAAGATTCCACATCCCGGAAAGGCTAGTGCACTCAGTTTGTTATGTATGCAGGTAACTGGTAGCGAGATTCTATATTTTATAAGGCACGTCAATGTTAGTGGTAGTGGAAATTTTAATAGTATTGTTAATGTAATGTTTCATAATATTGTAAGCATAGTGAAAAAACATGAAATTAATGAGATTAATGTTGACTTAACACATGGTACTAATATAGTAGTTCAAGCTCTAATGTTATCTGTATCTATGGTTAAAAGTCTATTTGAGAACATTCGTGTTAACTTGTGGATAGCTCCCATAGTACCGGTAAGCGGAAGGAAGGAAGTATACTTTGAAAATATATCAGAAATACTTGATACAGTTAATACTATAGTATCAATATCAACAGCTACGAAACTATTAGATGAACGTCCTCTAGAAAACATACTCACCTTATTCAAGAGTACAGGAGAGAAGCTAGGTCCAATGTTGAGGAGAACCTTTGGCTTAACAAAGACAGCATTGGAAAAGTATAGGAACGTATTATGGGCTTTCAGATCAGGTCAGCTCATAACGTTGCCTCGATACATAAAGAGTCTCTCTGATGAGTGGTCTAATATTAATAGGGAAGTTAAGAAATTTATTGAAGAATATTTAAATAATGAGTTGTGGAGAGTTCTTAATGAAAATGATAAGCCGCTGCTCCCAATTATAGAGTATGTTGCTCTGAATCTTGAAGAGATACTACATAACTTATCTAGCGATAATCCTCTTAAGATAGTTATAAGATCTATAGAGGAAGCATATGCTAAAGGTCATTACATACAGGTATTATTGATAATACGTGAGCTAATAATTCTATTAATACTGTTATGGTTAAGTTATAGGAGTGTGAAAATATATGATAAGTATTGGCAAGATATTGATAACATACTAAAGAACTCTTCTGATAGAAAGTTAAGTAAAGGTGAAAGATATCAGAAACTTATTGAAGAATTTCCTGATCTTGCTAAACTTGATCCGTCATTAATAGATAAAGTAATGAGCTACTTTGACAAGATTATCGAGTACAGGAACAAGTTTGCACATGGATTCCTCATAAGAGATAGTGTAGTAGATCCATGCTCTGTTGAGCAGTGGATAGTTAAAGATAGACCACTCGAAAAGATTGAGAAAGAGGATCTTGAAAAACTGGCTAAGGAGGGTGTAGAGATTGTGCTTAAGCTATTAGAGGAGATTAGAAAGAAATACTGTATTAACAATGTTAGATGACTAACGCGAGATTCTTCTTGTCAGCGTTCAAATCCGTCTTCATCGTTCTGTCCTTCTACCTCTCATCACTTCTATATTACTAACCTTGATCTTCTTTTTAAAGCCTTAGCTCGTGTATAGTTAATCATGATTGTCGGTATATGTCAGTTATCTTCCTGTCCCTATAAGAATGATAATGTTAGAAAACTTTCAATTACCTTAGATAGGCATCTTCAGAGTGCTGATCTCGTGATCGTTCCTGAGTACTTCATGTTTTTTGATAAGAAAATGTTTAACAACCCTCAACTTGTTTATGATATATCTGAAGATATTAATGGAGATTTTGTTAAATCTATGTCAAGATTATGTATAGATTTCAATATAAACATCTTGTTCACAATGTTTCTCAGATCTGGCTCTAAGGTATATAATAGTGCTATCTTAATGTCTAGAGACGGTACTATACTGACCATATATAGGAAAATTCATCTCTTTGATGCGTACGGTTTCTCAGAATCTCACATATTCTCTAGAGGCTTCTCTCCCTGCAGGGTAGTTGAGCTATGTGGATTCAAGATCGGTATTGCAATATGTTTTGATATAAGATTTCCTGAACTTTTTAGACACTATGCTCTATCAGGCACTGATATTGTTCTTATTCCAGCTGCATGGTTTAGAGGTGATTATAAGGAGGAGATTCTGAGATTCCTAGCACAGGCTCGCGCGCATGAGAACTGTATGTACATTATAGTATGTGATCAGTATTCTGATATTTTTGTTGGTAGAAGCATGATTGTTGATCCTAATGGTATCGTAGTTCTAGATCTCGGTTACGGTGAGTCTTATAGGGAATATAGGCTAGATAAGTCGCTTGTTGAGCTTGCTCGTGAGCGTGTTCCTGTACTGAGACTTCGTAATCCTCTAGCCTATACTAGGATCTTGATGTAACATACTTCTTTACTCTATCTATCGCCTCTATCTTGACTGGGTCAACTCCAACTATCCTTGCTATATCTATAGTCAGCATTCCTAGACCTGTAACTCCATAAACTATCTCCGATAATCTAGAGTCTCCTTCAAGTTCTATTTTGTGAAATCTTCTTCCAAGTTCTTCGAGAACCTTCATTAGTGCTGTGACATGTACTCCATGTTCTGTATTTCTTATGCTTGGTGCATCTACTACAAGTATCTCCAAGTTCTCTATCTCTCTTATATGTATAGCAAGATCATTATGCTCTGACTCAGGTATTATACATACAGCTACTGGCTGCTTAGCGTTCTCATTCATATCATTCTTAAATCTCACACCTAACGATGCTATTGGTGATGGTGTGTAGATCATAGTGAACTTGTTTGCTAACTTATCAGCAAGAGCTTTAAATCTTGTAGGATAGTCATCTAATGCCTTCCTCATGTAGTTTATGCTGTTCTCAGCTAAACTAAGGACCTTATCTTCTATAGATAGAGCCTTGCCTACAGCTCTAAGACAGGAATATAATAGACATGGTAATCCATATCTTGGTGCTGTTGCTTTAGGTATAGTTATGTGAGGCGTCCCATTTCTCTCAGCAAGCTCTCGAAGTTTACCACCTGTAGATATTGTTATCACTGGAATACCCTTCTCTATACATGACTCATAGCATCTTATCGTCTCTGCAGTATTTCCAGAGTAGCTTATTGCAACTACAAGATAATCATCATTAACATATGATGGTAAATGAAGATCCTTGTTCACTATTATCGGTATATCAATCATGTCTTGTAATGTGTCTCTAACTATGTCTCCAGCTATTCCTGAGCCTCCCATTCCTGATATGACTATTCCCCTAAACTTTTTACTATATGTTAACTCTTTCTCGCCTACCTTAACCTTTTCTGGGAGCCTAACATCAATTCTGAGCGATTCTTCAGCTAGCTGAGGCCATCTTGGATAGTCTATATATTCGCTCAGACTCATTATATATGTGTTATAAGTTAGCTAATCTATTAATATTCTGAGGTGCTGTTCAGAGTAGTCATTAACGATAGCATTAAGATAGTGCGGGAATGGCCTAAGGAGAGGATATTTAGAGTTAAGGAGGAATTGAAGAAGCTAGGATTCAAGTGGACGGGAGAGTACTGGAAAGGCAGGGTCATCTCTCCCTCAGTCGTGATGAAATTGAAAGATCTGCTGG
This sequence comes from Thermoproteota archaeon, assembly GCA_013153895.1. Classification (GTDB taxonomy): domain Archaea; phylum Thermoproteota; class Thermoprotei; order Thermoproteales; family Thermocladiaceae; genus JAADER01. The sequence goes on from JAADDN010000171.1 coordinate 5,289, forward strand.
AGCTGAGTCCAGATGAGGTTAAGAAGATACTTGAGTCAACTCTCGCTGAGAACGAGGGAGGAGCAATTGGAGTAGAAGTGGAATCAGAATCAGAACTACCTGACGATGTTAGAGAGTGTATAATAGAGAATGTAAGTGATGTAAAAATAATATCAATACCATGCTTTATACGTAACTTTGTTAGAAAAGATACAAAATATATAGGAAAGGTGGAGAGCTATGAAGATTATATAGATATTGCATTAGAAGAGTTTAAGAAGAGGATAAGCAACTACCCAGTAGTAGGTAATCTCGAGCTTGCTTTAGAGAGAGCTAGAGAGTTCTTGTTAGAGAGCGAGAAGACTAGAGAAGTATTTGAGAGGAGACTCTCATGGTGGACTGCTAAAGTACATGAGAACTATGTTGAGCTTAACTTCTTGAAGAAAGGTCTACTTAAAGAGCTTGGTGAACGATTAAGAATAAAATACTTCAAGGTTGATAAGGAAGGTAATAGACAGGAGCTTGAGGTTCCTGCTATAAGGAGAGAAAACATAATTAAGTCGCCTGATGGTAAATGGAGACTCTACTTTCCACAGTTCTTTAAGAAGAGGATAGTTGAGATACTTAGAGACCTTGGATATAGGGTTGAAATAGTTGAACATGTGCCGAGAAAGATAAGGAACCTACAGGATAAGGTTAACCTGTACCCATTTCAAGAGGAGGCTCTACAAAAATGGTTAGATAATAACTGTAGAGGAACAATAGTGATACCTACAGGAGGTGGAAAGACCTTCATAGCTCTGAAAGCAATAGCTAAGCTCTCAGTAAGAACATTAATACTCGTAATAACTGAGGAACTACTTGAACAGTGGTATCAGAGAATAATCAAGTACCTTGGATACGTGCCAGGTAGAATGAGTGGTAAATATGATGAGATGAGAGAGATAACAATATGTACGTATCATACAGCTGTTAAGAGAATAGATGAGATCAGAGACTACTTTGACCTAGTCATAGCTGATGAGTGTCATCATGTTCCAGCAGAAACGTTCAAGGAAGTCATGTTCTACATATCAGCACCATATCGTATGGCTCTATCAGCAACAGTTGAGAGAAGTGATGGTAATGAACATCTGATATTTCTAGCATGTGGAGAGCCTATATATAAGATAACGTATAGAGAGCTCGTAAAGTATGGTCTTGTAGTTCCTATAAGACATTACAGGATATATGTGAGCTTAGAGGAAGATGAGAAGGAGGAGTATGATGCTGCTAAGAACATACTGCAGCTGAAGTCTATAGCTCTTAAAGCTAGGAAGAAGATAGATGTAGCATGTAAGATAGCTCTTGTAGAGCATGAGCTAGGTAGTAAGATTCTAATATTTACACAATATATACAGCAGGCAGAGGAGATATATAAGAAGTTGAGAGAAAGAATAAGAGATGTAGCATTAGTGACAGGAAGTACGAGAGATAGAGATACAATATTTAAGAACTTTGCAAAAGGACTTATAAGAATAATAGTTACGACAACCGTGTTAGATGAAGGTATAGATGTACCTGACGCAGATGTAGCAATAATAGTGTCAGGAACGGGAAGTCAGAGACAGATGATACAGAGAGTTGGTAGAGTTGTAAGAGCAACACCTGGAAAAAGAGAAGCAAGAGTATACGAGATAGTTACTAGAAGAACAATAGAAGAAGCATTAAGTGAGAATAGACATCCAAAAGAGGAGATTGAAGAAATAGAATGCAAGAAAATTCTAGATAAAGATCTCGATAGACTGCTCGCAAAGATAAGAAATACTTTCGCTAAACTAAGCATGTAGAGACCTTACTTCATGGACTTATATATCTCGTAGACATATGTTTAACATGAAGGAGATACTTGAAGAGATAATGAACATACTACTAATGATGATAATAACAACGGTGATAGGTATAGCAATACTTAAGGTGTTAGGTATACTATGATGAGGTACGTTATAACTCTAATAATGTACCTAATACTGGGAACAGTACTCATATTGATATGCAAGTTCCTACATAACATACTGATCATGCTTGGTGTATAGATATGAGTAGCATATCGCTATCTGACATAATAATGTGCATAATATTGTTAGCTGTCTGTGCATCATTGATACCGATAATAAAGTTCGAGTTCATTAAGTTAAAAAATTTAAAAAATATTAAGAAGTGTAATGATACGATTATTAAGAATCATAGAAATGAGACTATTACTAATACTACACGTTTAGGATATTTGAGAGATTATAAATATAGAGGATTCATGTTGACTTATTTTGTACTTATTATTCTTATAGTGATGATAGTTCTAATAATTGTAATGTCCTCTCTTTTACGGTGAAGCTAAGAGCATTAATGATGTTCTTAGGAAGGTTACTTCTTTCCTTTTGATACTCCTACTGTGAGTCCAAGTCTTCCTGTTGTTACTGTTCTCTGTCCTCTTACTTTTAGTCCTAGCTTGTGTCTTATACCCTTCCAACATCCTATCTTCTTCATTAGGTCTATGTCCTTCTTTGCTGCTAGTATGAGATCTGCACCTATTAGATGCATGTTCTTTCCTGTCTCTGGATCTTTTGGTCTATTGACGAACCATCCTGGAGCTATCTGGTGTAGGTTTCTTACTGCCCAGTCTAGTCTCTTTATGACGTCGTCTGGTAGGTCTCCTAGTCTTGATAGTGGATCTATGCCTAAGTATCTACATATTGCGAATGCTGTCGATATTCCTATGCCCTTTATCTTTGCTAGAGCATATGCTGTTGCCTTATATCCGTCCAGGTCTGTGTCTCCTATTCTGACGATTGGTTTGAATCCTGTAGATGACATGTGTTCTCTAACTAGATTGTTCTAGGGTTTAAAAGAGTTCCTTATGTTATACTAGCTTGTCTATAGATACCTTAGCTGTCTCTAGACCCTTAATATACCATGATGATGCTGCTAACGTACCTGCTAACCATAATGCTGCTATTATGCTTAAACATATGCTCGCTGTGAGATACTGTTCTAAGAATGTTAATATTGCTGTTGTTATTCCTTCAAAGCTCATGAAGAATCCTATCACTGTAGATCTTACTCCTGTTGGAAATAGCTCACTCTGTAGCGTACTTAAGCATGACCATCCCCACTGTGAGAACACCATGTTCCAGAATAGCGATGTGAAGAACATGTAGACATTTCTAACCATTACCGACACTATCATGATTATTGCTGTTATGAAACCTCCTAACAGTGATATCAGGGTAGACGCTCTACGTCCCCTATCTATGAGAGGTAGAAGCATGAATGCTCCTATGAATGATCCTAAGTTAGCTATCAGCACTATATACGCTATATATTTACTAAATGGGAAGTCTGGAGTATAGGGTAAGTAGAATGCAGGTATGAAATATGTTACATATATTGCTACAGTTATTATTAAAAGTATTATGAACCTATAAGCATACTTTGATAAAGCTTCTCTCAGAGATATACCATGAACCTTTCTATAGTCCTGTACAAGGTCTTCTGTAAGATTTATAGAATACTTCTTTAATAATCTCTCAGCATCTGAGATCCTACCCTTAACTATGAGCCATCTAGGAGACTCAGGAAAACCTACCCTAGCCACAGCTGTCAATATCAACACTATGAATGTAGATGCAAGAACATACTTTACCTGTACAGACGGAGAATAAATAATACTCTGATAAACAAGTTCAAACAATGCTACAACTACAGCTCCAAGATTCCAGAAGTTGCTAGACATGAGTATAGCTTTCCCCCTATGATAAGGTGGTGATAGCTCAGCTATTGCAGAGAACGCAGCTCCAAACTCACCACCAATAGCAAAACATGCAGCAGATGTTAATAACGTAAACAGTATAGGACTATTATAGAAGAAGTAGAGCAATCCTATAGAAAGAACCTCAATAATCAACACTATCAGAAACGTGCGCTTCCTTCCAATAATATCTCCAAGTCTACCAAGAACTACAGATCCTATAGTCCAAGCAACCATGTTAAGACCAAGTATATACGTAGCATATGGAAGAAGACTTTTAACAGAGTATATTATTAATGGAGATATTGAAAATATTAAACCATCAACAAAAAAGCTTAGAGAAGTTATTATAAAAAGCTTCCAATGATCACTACTCCACTTAACAATATCAAGACTAACAGACATTTTCAGGTAGATTTAACTAGAAACAACAATATTTATCAGTTACTCTAAGATGTACTAGTGAACTTAAATAATGAAACTAAACTTCTCAATCACAGGAACAAGCAGACCATCTACGATACTCTTATGCACAATCTTCATAGTATGAAGTACTTCCTCTCCTATGAGTAATATTGTACCTATATGATAAATTGATACTAATAAAATCATTGCAAGCATGCTTATGATTATCATTACTACGATTGGTATAATAATTTTAAGAACCCTATAACGAGCACTTGCTACCTTACTTCTCGTACATATTGACTCTTCTTTCCTGTAGATAGGTCTCATACTTTCAACTCTAGAAGTTGTTCCCTTGCTCTCTACCTTTCTATTCTCTATATCTTTGACTCTTATCGAGGAGGAATATGTTGTCGAGTAGATCTCTTCTCTAGGTCTAAATCCTCTAAATGGAGCGGGTGCTGAATAATGTTCAAGTAGTGGAAATATCTTCTTGAGAATATTCACTATCTCTGCTCTTAATCCATTAATCTCTCCTCTTCTTATAGAGAACCTATCTATACCCAATCTCTCTAACAATTTTATCCATGACTCAGCGATCTTATTCATTACATCTTCATCGATTTCCTTGATACCATATATTATGCGTATTAGATCTAGCTCCTCTGCTATAAAGGTAGATATCTTACGAGTTATTACTAGATCTGTTGAAAATGCTCTATATTTTGTCCACCAATCTTTAAACTCTTTCTTAGCAGCATTAGACTCTAACCATCTATCTAGGTTGGGGGTCATAAGACTCGTTGAGCTTTCCGCGGACATCCATTATAATGTACCTCTAAATGATTTAAAAGAATTTTGCACAAAAATGAGTACACTGCATCACATTGTAGTATATTAACTTCAGATTCCTGTACATCACGAAGACGATGAGGAAAACACGTTACTCTCTTAAGAAATGAGAAAGTAAATAAGAATGAGGAAGATCCCTTAAGAATAGGGAGAAATATCAGAGTCTGCTATCCTCCTCACAGACTTCGGTGATCACCTCCCTCATCACCACAAGTACTACTTAAAGTCAAGATAATAAGTTATTTAACCTTCCCTAACATCATGATGGTCTTTCTGATAAGATTTATCAACATTATAGAACTTTTACATACTTGACACATACTTGAAATTAAATGTTCAAAAAGATCTGTAAGTAATATTCATTGAGATATAATGTATGGGTAAGGTTTTGCTTAAGAAAGTTATAAAGAAAGTTATATAGAGTTATGATTGTTTGTAGTGTGAAATAATTTGAAGATCTGCGGGTTTACCTATTATGAGCTTCCTTTCAGATACTTGTATCTGTCTTTCTCGTACTCTTCTATTGGTATGTACTTTAGTGAGGCTAGTACTTTTGGTAGTGTAGTGTACTCCATCTCTTCTGGTGGTAGTCTGTGTGGCATTATTGGTCCCATTCTCCTTATGTAGTCTGCTACGAAGCTTGCTATTAATCTCACGTAGTCGAATGCTGGGTCATCGAATAGGTCTACTGGTCCTTCTAGGTATCCATCATGTAGCTGGAATCCTAGTGCTATTACTTTTGGTGGTCCGTCGAATCTAGTCATCTTTGGTCCTATTGCTATCTTTTTCTCAGGTATTATTGCTGTCATTCTTGCTGGCATTAGTGGTCCACTGTGGCTTCCTCTCATCCATCCGCTAACCATGTGTGGGTATGCGAATGCTTCTAGTATCTCTCCTACTGCTGGTAGTCCATGCTGTGCTCTTATTATTCCTACTGGGTCGTCCTTACCGACGTACTTTCCTGCTATGAGGTTTAGTCTCTCTACACTTATTACTGATGCTGGTAGTAGATCCTCCTTCCTGTATACTCTCCTTATTATGTATCGTCCAGGTGTTCCTATTAGTGCCATTATGTCATATATTCTCTCTGGTGCATCAAGAATGTAGACTCTTCCCTCATATACGTCAATTATCTCGAACTTGAATCCAGCATGCATCTCTGGGTCAATTACTAGTCCAGCAGTCGTGAATGGGTCTGCAAACATCTTGAAGAGTGGTAGGTTGAATGCTCCTGGCTCAGTCTTGTCTGCAGCTATTACTACTATAGGCTCGCTTGGTCTCTCCTCTATCTCCATCTCTGCTACTTGTGGTCCCATTCCTCTCACGTTTCCGCTGAAAGTCTCCTTGAGTAGATCCTGACCTGCTCCATATAGCTTCAACTTCTTAGCTATGTTCTCAGTAGCCTCCTTGAATATGTCCCACGCAAGACCATGAATCTCAGGATTATTCTCACCTTTAGTATGTGTCATCAGTAGAGACATGTCATCTCCACATGAGTATACGTAGTAGTCTATGATTATGCCCTTCTTCTGAGCCTCAGCAAGCCTTTCAGCAGCGAACTCTAGAGCTTTTGGATGAACCCATGCGTGACCTGGACAGCCACCTATGTCTGCCTTTATTATCGAGATAGTAACCTTCATCTAAGAACTAGTATAATACCTGTGTTACTATTAAACCTTGTGGTCTAGCTTAAAAATTGCATATAGGGATGTAATGTAGAAACTTGTGAACAAGAACGTAACAGAGGAAAGATTAACGCCAATACGCTACATATTTGAGCATGGAGGATCAAAATTAGGGGAAAAGATCATAGACCTATCCTCGAACCAGAATCCACTAGGACAACCATCATTTATAAAAGATGTGACCAGAAACTTAACACATATTCATTTACAGAAGTTTCCAAATACGGAGAAAGTAATAGAGAACCTATCGTATATTGAAGAAATTGAAAGAGACCTTATCTATCCTACGCCAGGAGCATCAGTCGGAATCTTAATAATATTCCTATACTTTAAACCAAAAATATGTATAATACCGGACATAACATATGTAGACTACATAAGAATATGTAAGGAATTAAATATAAAAATGATAACAACACCTACAGTAGTTATAGACAGGAAGCCTATGATAGATCTAGAATATTTAAGAGAAATTTCGCAAAAATATGATAATGAAAATACAATAATAATCTTAGTAAATCCTAACAATCCTACAGGAACATTCATAGAGTTAGAGAAGTTGAAAGATTTTATCGAAAATGTAGGAAAATCAAAAATACTTCTAGATATAACGTTCATAGATTTTGTTAATCAACAAAGTAAATGTAGAGAACTCTTAAACTATGATAATGTAATAATTATAAAATCATTATCAAAAATAATTTCAACACCTGGAGTAAGGGTAGGATATATTGCAGGAAAATCTATAAGAGAGATTCCTAAGTTAAGTTGGCCTCTGAGCATCCTTTCTGAGCTTATTCTTGAGAAGATCGTAAGTAATTTGAGAGAGTATAAGACTTTTATTGAGAAGACCTATAACTATGTTAGCAAGGAAATTGAAAGATTAGTGAGCATTCTTGTTAAGAATCTTAAAAATATTAACATATATAGATCTCATACGCATATGTTCATTTTTAAAGCATCAGAAAGATTATATGATATTCTTTTAAACTCGTATAATATTAAAGTTAGGAAGTACTGTATTTTAAGTAATGGAGAGGTTCTATATAGAGCATCTATAAGAGATAGAGAAACTAACGATCTTCTAATTAGAGCGTTATTAATGTCTGATAAATATGCGTAAGGTAGTCGAGCTTATTAAAGCTCAGTTATCATTCTTCACAATTATCCCATGTAGATCAAGGTTAAGTGTTGTTGATGCATTATCATACGTTGATATCAGTATATTAACTGTAAGTCCCATAATCTTAACAATATGTTGTCTTCCAGTCTTTCTTCTAAGTTACTTCAAAGTTCTTAAGAATATTGAACTTACGTCAGTATTAATGTACAGTTCACTACTTATACTAACCGGAATGCTTCATATAGATGGATTGACAGATGTTGTTGATGCATTATTCACACCAAGAGAGAAGAGACATCAGATACTTAAAGATCCTCACATAGGTGCTGTTGGTGGAGCAGCATTGTTCATAGTTCTCACACTTGGAGTAGTAGCTGTATTGTCTAGTAGAAATATATTATGCTCAATATGGAAAATCGTTCTATCTGAACTATACTCAAGATTGAGTTGTAGTATGTGTGCACGTATGGGAAGACCTCTTCATAAAGGTTTAGGAAGCATAGTTATTGAGGGAGTATCAAGAAGAAGACATCTCATAATAGTTCCTATCATAGTTAATATTATAGCATCAATACTCATACTAGGATGTCTTAAAGCAATAATGTACCTAGTATCAACAACATTGATATCATATGCTCTAATAAAGATACCTGTAAGAGCGTTAGGTGGAGTTAGTGGTGATGTTCTAGGTTACTCTATAGAGATAGGAAGACATATATCACTTATAACATTAACATTCATACTATGATTAAGAAAATTTCAATAATACTTGCATTAATATTGATAAATACCATATTAATAGACTTTTTAAATGGTGAAGTTAGAGATAAAGTATGTCCAATACATCCTGTTAAAATATGTTGGCAACTTGGTTCTAAAATTCTTAAAAATATTAAAAGAACTAGGTCAGGTGGAGTTATACTTTGGATATCAACTGTAACTCCTCTCTTAACCATCTATGCTATAGTACCAATGCTTCTACTATACTATCTCATGAATATTAACATTTTTTATACAATATTACTGATTGTTACTCTCTCAATATTAAATAAGTTTACTATAAGTTTAAAATTATTGAACTGGTATTATATTACAATCTTAAAATATCTTGAAAATAATAATGAAGCAAAAGCGAGAGTTCTCTTACAAGAGATTGTTAGGCGAGATGTCTTCGCATTAGATAGAGATCACGTCTTATCTGCTCTAATTGAGACGTATGTTGAATCTATTGTTGATGGTTTTGTAAGTCCATTATTCTGGTTCTCTATTTTTGGTCTAGTTGGTTCTTATTTGCAGAGGCTTGCTAATACTATGGATTCTCTAGTAGGTTATAAACATGATCCTTATCGTGATGTTGGTTGGTTTTCTGCAAATGTTGATACTTTATTAAACATTCCTGGAACAGTTCTCTTCTCGATTATGTTGATTCTAGTATCATTTAGGAGAGGAATGTTTAAAGAGTTTATGAGTAATGTTAAACGTTCTAGATCTGTATCTAGTATTAATGCTAGAATTGTGTTTTCTGCTACTAGTACTGTGCTAAAGGTGGATCTTGAGAAGCCTGATGAATATAGAGTTGGTGATTATGGTACTTTCCCCAATATCGATCATTGTAAGAGATTATTTAAGATTGTCAAGAGAGCAGTCTCATTATGTATTCTTCTACTCTTGATTATTAGTTTAGTAGTATTCTCCTTAGTATCCTAGGTCTAGGTTCTCTAGATCCTGCTCTATGAGGTATGATGGTGCTCTCAATATTGCTACGTATCCTCCAAATGTTCCCTCAAGCATCTTGCTCTCTTCTACTGATGATGGTATTACTTCTAGCTTTATGTTCCTATTATCACACTCTAACATTAGCTTCATTATATCTTCCTCACCAACGTTCTCACTCACTATTACTGTCTGTGCTATTCCAGCATTAACAGCTTCCCAGACCTTATCTCTACCATATACTATCATGTCAGGCTTCTTTATTGCGTAGTACGTTATTAGCTCCATTAGTCTCTTAGCTCTCACATACTCATTATCTCTGATATGTTTCCATGCTCTCTTTATAGCTTCAACAACACCATACTCGTTTGCACAGCATGCATCTACTACTGCTATAACCTTAGACTTTAGTCTATAGTCTAGGTAGTCTGCTTTTAGGAAGTCTTCCTTTGTTGGTCCTGGACCTGCAACAATTATTCCCTTTAGGTCAGGAATGTTTAGGAATATCTTGTTAGCCTCCTCAGCAACCATCTTGTAAAATACGTCAGCTAGATGCTCTATCTGACGCTTAAATCTGACTGATGACTGACCACCAGCATGATGCTTACCTGGAACATAGAACTCTACGTGCTTAGCTACCTCCCAGTAGTTTCCTCTAAGTATGGCTATCACAGCTTCTCCTCGCTCTATGACAATTATACCATATGCTGAGCCTACGTTAAGCATCTGCTCAAGTATCTCAGTATGAAATACTTGATCACATATGTACTTGAACGTGCTTATTGGTCTCGGTGGTATTATCATGTACATTACCCAGTCATACATTCCTGGACTCTTCATGTGAAATCCAGCAAATACGGCTAGACCGTTTGGTGGTGCCTTGTTCATGCCCTTCAACTGATTTATTATTCTCTCTAGAGCACTCTGAACATGTGTTCGAGTGGTCTTATCCTTAATGTTGCCAGCTATAGCCCACTCTTGTCTAAGCATGTTCACAACATCTGGCATAGGCCTCTCAGCATTTATGTATAGGCTTATCAGAGTTGTAGCATATCCTCTATACTTCTTTAACGTTGATATTAGTACTCTCAGCTCGTTCAGCGACTTTATCTCGTATACTCCACTCTTTATTCCATATAGGTCCCAACCTCACTCTGTTGAAAGTATTTAAATAGGTTTCTACTACATGTATGAGCTATACGTTATTCCTCCACTCTTGATCTCTATTATAGTTCCAGAGTGACCAGGAACATACTTCTCTGGACATACTGCCTTGAGAGCTTGCTGGAAAGTCTTTCCAGTACAGTGTAGTGGACATATCTTGTGTAGACCCTGCATTCTGCAGAACTTGTCTGCTAGAGCTGAAGCCTCGCTAGGAGATATACCGTACAGGTGGAATCCCCCTATGAGGAGTAGAATATCTTTCTTAAAGAGTCCCATGACGTGTCTAACCATGTGAGTTATACCTGGATGTGAACATCCTGTTATCATTACTACTCCTGCACCTAGGTCTATAACCATGCACTGTTCTGGTATGAGTGATCTTGGGAAGTTTATCAGGTACACGTTTGATAATATGTTCATTACTTCACTATTTATATAGACCTTGCATAGACCAATAAGCTCATGTGCAAGTCTTGAGGGAGAGGGAAGGTATATTGGTATTCTGTGACAGTACTCTACTACTGCTCCTAGACCTCCAGTATGGTCACCATGTTCGTGAGATATTGCACAAGCTACAACCTTGTCCATTGATAGACCAAGATTTCTAAAATTGTACTTAAATACTTCCTCACTAGCACCTGTATCAAATATTATTGCTTTATCACCAAGATCTACATATATTGAGAGACCCCACTCAGATAGTAGTCCTGGACCTGGCTCATTATCTACTACCACTATCAGTCTCATGATTAGTACTGGACTAACTGATTAATAACGAGTCTCTCACTGTATTCCAAGCACTCTACTATAAGCATCAGTATCTAGAAGCCCATGACCACTGAGGTTGAATGCTATCACGGTTCCTGGACTAGCCTTCTTAGCTACGTCTATGACAGCCTTTATCGCATGTGCTGACTCTGGTGCAGGTATGATACCTTCACATCTAGCGAAGAGCTGTGCTGCTCTCATAACCTCCTCCTGCTCATATGCTACTGCCTCAACTATCCCTAGCTTGACTAGTATTGACAAGCTTGGTGCTGCTCCATGATATCTCAGTCCTGCTGCATGTATTGGTGGTGGAACGAAATCCTTACCTAACGTATACATCTTTATTAAGGGAAGTATTCCTGAAGTATCAGGATGATCATACATGTATCTTCCAGACGTGAGCTTTGGAGCAGCCTTAGACTCGACAGCTATGAACCTAGTCTTCTCAAACCCTTCCTCTCTAAGCTTCATACCTATCATAGGATAAGTGAATCCTCCAAAATTTGATCCTCCTCCAACACATGCAATAACTATGTCAGGTTGCTCAGGCATCTGCTCTATAGCTTCTAGACCGATCACCGTCTGATGAATAAGTACGAACTCCATAACACTACCAGGAAGATACCTCCTCTTTTCTGGTTCCTTAAGCACGTACTCTACAGCCTCACTTATAGCTATTCCTAGACTACCAGGATGCTCTCTATCCTTCTCCAGCAACTTTCTCCCTATCTCTGTTAGATCGCTAGGACTTGGATGAACAGTTGCTCCAAGAACCTGCATCAATATCCTTCTCTGAGGCTTAGACTTATAGCTTGCACGTGTCATAAATATTGTACACTTCATTCCAAATAATGCTGCAGCTATGGACGTAGCTAGACCCCACTGACCAGCACTCGTCTCTGTAACGACCTCCTCAGCACCATCCTGCTTAGCATAGTATGCTTGTGCTAGAGCAGTATTAAGCTTATGACTACCACTTGGAAGTATTCCCTCAAACTTGTAATATATATGAACGTCTCTGAGACCTAGAGCACGTTCAAGATTTTCAGCCCTCCTATATGGTGTTGGTCTACCAACCTTTTCATACATTCTCCTGACCTCGTCAGGAATAGGTATCCATCTCTCTCCAGAGAACTCCTGATCTATGAGCATTGATGGCAAAATCTTGGTGAGAAGCTCTATTCTAGAGGGACCAGTGTCTGGATCTCTCACGGGAGGTAATGGGACTGGAAGATCAGCAGCTATGTTGTACCAATGTGATGGTACTGATACCATACTTATCACTCTACGAGAGCCCTCTTTAAAGATTCTAGAAGCTTTAAACCACACTCTACACCACATCTCGCTATCTCTTTGATGAATGCTGATCCTATAACTACACCATCAACTCCAATCTTCTTGAGAAGTCTCACATCATCAGGACTCTTGATAGCGAACCCTACCACTAGTGGACATCTATCACCTATTATGCTCTTATATATCTTCACATTACGTTCAATAAATATTGGTAACCTGACTCCACTACATGCTTGAAGTCCTAGATATATGAAGAGTGGTCTATAAGTCACCAATCTCTCAACCTCTCTATACGGGAACTTGCTAGATATGAAGAAGCAGGGTTCTAACCCAAACCTTCTACACTCATTAACGAACTTATCAACCATGTCATAATAATCGAAGAGTAGGTCAGGCATTAGTACTCCTTTCGCACCTATCTCCGCACACTTTCTGAGGAAGATATCTAACTTATCTACATGATCCTCCATGTATGCCATAATTATGAAGTCACGTGACATGTTTCCTCTTAAAATATCAAGAGCATTGAGTCCCTTGACCTCTGCCGTCCTATGTGTCATTCTTATCGTAGGACCATCATACTTAGGATTTGTGGTAGGTACTCCAATCTCAAACATGTCGACTATATGGCTCACTGTCTCGATTATGTTTAGGAATGTCGTAGTGTTAGGATAGGTAGCTGTCAGGTACAGTATCAATTTTGTACATGATGACACAGTCATAGGTACGTGAACCATACTTATAAACTCTACCCTACACGTATAGTGTTAGAAATTCTTCATCATAAACGTACCAACTAGAACAGCATTAGCACCATTTCTCCAAGCATTTTCTATATCGTTTATAGATGAGATACCACTCTCAAGAACTATTACTGCTTCACTATCTAGAGATTCTCTAAGATCCTTCAATCCCTGTAGTGCAGCTCCTAGATCTACCTTCAGAGTCTTGAGGTTCCTGGAGTTAAGTCCTAGAAGGACTCCTCTACCTATCCTAGAGTAGAAGTCTATTAACACTGATGGCGAGTTAGATTCTAACAGTACTTCCAGGCCCAGACTTCTAGCATGATCAACAAGCTGCATAACCTCTCTATCACTAAGAACCTCAGATATCAGTAATACAGCATCAGCACCTAGAGACCAGGCTAGATCTATCTGCCAAGGATCAACTATGAAGTCCTTATAGAGGACAGGCTTGCCAGACCAGTACCTTATAGCTGGTAGATACTCTAACGATCCTAGAAACCAGAAAGGTTCTATTAGAACTGAGAAACCAGAAGCAATATCACGATACTTCTCAACATACTCGTCAGGTCTAACATCTAGGCGGATTATCCCTCTTGGACTAGATCTCTTATACTCAATTATGAGTCCTATCCTACCATTCCTATTGAACTCTCTTATACTCTCTATTAAGCTTCTATGATCTACGATCCTCTCAGAGATCTTTATACTACTCTTCAATGCATTGATGAGCTTTTTTCGAAACCTTACAATCTCTTCAAGCACTCTTATACCTACTTATCGTGTTCTCTTATAACTATTACTACGATAAGACTTATTAGACACATAGGGCAACTACTCTACATGATAGTGCTAATAATAGACAATTATGACAGCTTTGTATACAACATAGCTCAACTCATAGGTGAGCTAGGAGCTAGACCAATCGTGGTGAGAAACGATGAGATAAGTGTAAGAGGAATAGAAAGAATGAGACCTGACGCAATAATAATATCTCCAGGACCAGGCTCACCAGAGAATCCGAGAGATGTTGGAGTATCGATCGAAGTTGTACGTCAACTTGCAGGAAAGATACCAATACTTGGAGTATGCCTTGGTCATCAGATAATAGGATACGTATATGGATCAAGAATAAGAAGAGCAAAAACGATAATGCATGGAAAAACAAGTCCAATAAAACATGGAAATAACTCAAAACTAATGAGAGATGTTCCAGAGATCTTCATAGGAATGAGATATCATAGCCTAGTAATAGATCAGGTGCCACCTGGATTTAAACTTACAGCAATAAGCCTCGACGATGGTGAGATAATGGCAATAGAGAACGATGATCTTCAAATATATGGAATACAGTTCCACCCTGAATCAATAGGAACAGATTACGGACCAAAGATATTAAAGAACTTCCTCGACCTAGCCGGAGACTTCATATTGAGAAGATGAATAGAGAAACTTCATGATAAGAGAGTTCATACAAGACTTAAGAGATAGAAACAGTAGAGGTCTCATAGTAATAGATCATAGAGACATAACAGACATAATAAGTGAACTATCATCAAATGAGAACATACTAGTATTAACAGAGAGAGAAGACTTACAGGAAGACAACATTGAAAAGCTAAGTCATAATAAATATATTAAAGTTCTAGGAAAGGAGTATGATCACGCAATAATAGATCTTACAGGAAAGTATAGACATTTAAGACCAAACATGTTATGTGCTGTAGCTGAGACCATAAGAGCTGGAGGAGCATTAATAATACTCTTAACAGACTTACATAAATCTAGGTTAGGAGCATATGGGTACAGGTATGATAGATATATTAAAAATAGTTTCAGAGAATGTGAGTCTCATTTAATAATACATAATGAAGATATAGTATCTAAGAGAGTTATTGAAAGAAAATTAGAAAGAAGTTTTGAAAAACTTACAGAAGATCAGAAAAATCTTTTAAATATTTTAGAAGAATTTTATAATGATCCTAACAAGAGAGTGCTCGCAATAAGTGGTGGAAGAGGGAGAGGAAAGACTTTCATGTTAGGTTACATAGCGTACATCATATACGATAAGTATAATGTTCCTGTTATTGATCTTGTAACAGATGAACTACATAGATCATTCATAGATGGTTTGAAAAATATTGCGAGAGAGAACGTAGAGATCTATAAGAGATTTATAAGAGTTGGAAAGTTAACTATAAGGATATTACACCCTAGCTCAAGAACTACGGCGCCAATAGTACTGATAGATGAGGCTTCACGTGTGGGTGTATCACGTATAAGAAGAATTATTGCAAGATCATTTAAAGTAATTATGACATTAACAACATTTGGTTATGAGGG
Source organism: Thermoproteota archaeon (assembly GCA_013153895.1). Lineage (GTDB taxonomy): Archaea > Thermoproteota > Thermoprotei > Thermoproteales > Thermocladiaceae > JAADER01. Next base: position 21,147 of record JAADDN010000171.1, read on the forward strand.
GTGTGGAAGATTTTTCAAATATTATATAGATGACTTATGTAAACGGTATGGTGGTCAATTACTAGAATTTAAAGAACCTGTAAGATATTGTAAAGACGATCCACTTGAGAGATGGATAAACAGAATATTCGTACTAGACACAGATAAGTATACTCCTCCTCAAATATCATTGGACTGGAGTAGAATAAGATTGAAAGTTGTTAACAAGGATCTACTACTGAGAGATCTAGAATATTTTAGAGCTATAGTTAGACTTCTTAGAGATGCTCATTACAGGCATAGTCCTGATGATATAGAAATTATCTTAGATAGTGATGATCATATATTACTTGTCTATGAGCAAGATGGTCTACCAGTTGCTGCTTGTCATTTGAGGAAGGAGAATGCTACTAGGAGAGAAGTTAAGAAGGCTATGAGTGGAGTAGTGCTCAAAGGTCTTCCTACAATCACAATATTGTCAAGGTATGGTACTCAGAATGTGTATAAGTTATCAATATGGCGTATACATAGGATAGCAGTAAGAGTAGATCTTCAGAGGAGAGGTATAGGTAGCTCGATGCTTAAAGAAATTGAAAGAATTGCAAAAGAGAACAATATAGATCTAATATCAGCATTATTCTCTAGAAATGAGGTAGCTAAGTTCTGGTTCAAAAATGAGTACATACTCTTCTACATATCTCCAAGATTTAATAAGGTAACTGGTGAACATAATATTGGAGTTATGAAGATAATTTCAGAAAAAGGTAAAGAAATAGTGACTCCTATACTACAGGATTTCAAGAGAAGACTAGTATTATCTGCATCAAGCATATATAGAGAATTAGACTCAGAGATTCTTGCAGAAGGTTTGAAGAGTCTTAAAGTTTCTTCACCATTAAGATTATCTTTATCATCTTTACAGGAACGTAGATTAAAAATATTTTTAGAAAATTTTGACAAGTACGATGTCGAGTATGTTCAAGATGTTGTCTATATTAAATTCATAGAGTATTTATTAAATAATGATAGAATAAACATATCTGATCTTGATCTCATTGTTCTAACATGCAAGTTCTTACAGGGGAAGAGTGTTAAAGATGTTGCTGCATCTATCAACGTCTGTGAAGATAGTGCAAAAATAATTATTAAGAATGTTGTTCGAAGATTTTTATCTCAGATTACTGTTTAATATATTTCTTAGCTTCTTCTACATCTTCTCTAGGAAGCTCTCTATGACAGAACCACCAGTCATAGCATTCGTACTTTTTCAATCTCTCTTTTGCTTCATCTATCGTTGAGGCTGGTGGAATTATTGCTCTATCTTTAATTAACTCGTTGTTTGGCCAGTTTGCTGGTAGTGCAACACCGTGCTTTGAAGCTACTTGTAGAGCTTTAAGAAGTCTAAGTATCTCATCCATGTTTCTTCCAACCTCCTGTGGGTAGTATAGTACTGCTCTTATTATTCCATCAGGATCAACTATGAATACAGCTCTCACAGTATGTGTTGAAGATTGAGCATGAAGCATTCCAAGTCTAGAAGCAACTTCTCCTCTTGGATCTGCTATTATTGGAAATGGTATCTCTACTCCAAACTTCTCTCTTATCCACTCAATCCACTTTATATGACTAAACACGCTATCAACACTTAAACCTATGAGCTCAGTGTTCAATCTCTTGAACTCTTCATATCTTTTTGCAAATGTTACGAACTCTGTTGTACATACTGGTGTGAAGTCTGCTGGATGGCTAAAAAGTATGAACCATCTACCTCTAAAGTGATCTGGAAGCTTCATTTTTCCATGAGTAGTCACAACCTCCATCTCAGGAAATCTCTCTCCTATCGATGGTGCTTGTAGTGGCATGATCTTATAGATCTCTTGAAGTCTTATAAATCTATCTCTTTCAAATTCCTAATAACAGATTTCGAAAACCGATAAAACATAGATAGAAACTCGAACAGAAGCATCGACAGGTAAGGATTTAAGCTTAGATTCGAGCCTTAACGTAGGTATTGTGAGATCAGAAGGAAGACCATATGCTCCAAAGCTATCAAGATATACTGGACTCATAGAAGTTGTTAGAGGTATATTCATAGATAGAGAGCTTTACAAATACTTACTAGAGTATTTTTCTGATAAAGAGATAGAGAAAATGTTCGTTAGTATAAGAAGACCAACATCGAGATACTATATACGTGTTAATACTAGGAAGATAGATCCTTACGAGCTCTATAAGAGATTTATACGAAAAGGCTTGAAAGTGCACTTAGATGAACATATAAGAGAAGCTCTATGGTTCGAGGTTGAAGGACCAAATAAGATACCATCAGCTAGAAAGATAGTGATAGCTGATAAATATGCAGCAGAGAGCGTATATGTAGGAGCAAACTTATACGCTCCTGGAGTAGTGAAAGCTCGAGGAGTCAAGAAGGGAGACGAAGTTGTAATACTAGCACCAACAGGAGAGGAAGTTGCTTATGGTATAGCTGAGATGAGTGAAGATGAGATACGTAAATCAAGAAAGGGTATAGCAGTCAGAGTTCTCGTAAGTAGATATCGCGTACCATCATTGAGAGAGCTTGAAGAATATAAGCTTGGTCTAATATATGATCAGAGCATAGCTGCTCAATGGGTTGCACATATAGTTAATCCATCATATGATGAGCTAATAGTTGATTTAAACTGTGCTCCAGGAGGAAAACTGACACATATAGCACAATTATGTACTTCATGTCACGTGTTAGGGGTTGATAGAAGCTTTCCTAAGGTACAGGATACTTTAGAAAATGTTAGACGTCTATCTTTAGAATTTAATATCGATATTCTACTTCATGATTCTAGGTATCTAGATGTTGATTTTCCAAAGATTGTAGGTAAAGTTGATAAAGTTGTGATAGATCCACCATGTACAAGCATAGGAGTACGACCAAAACTTATAGATGTTAAGACTATGAGAGATGTTGAGGTTACGTCAAGATATCAGGAACAGTTTTTAAGACCTGCAATAAAATTATTGAAGAGAGGTGGAAGACTCATATACAGTACATGCACAATCACGGTACTAGAGAACGAGAATATTGTTAAGAGAGCTATCAGGATGGGTCTAGAGATAGAGTACGTAGATGTACCATATGCTGAACGTGGAAGAAGTGGTGACTGGGTTGACTATTTTGTAGCTAGGTTTCTACCCCATATTCACGACTTCTCTCCTGGATTTTTTATAGCCTCTCTAGTCAAGAGGTGATGATGATAATTAAGGATGAGGAGGTTGTGAGAGAGGGTGACTGGGTCCTACTGTTTAGTGATAAGGTGAGGATAATAACTAGAGTTGAGAGAGGTAAGCAGATATGTACTATAAGAGGCATAATTAAGCTAGATGATGTCATAGGTCTACGATATGGTTCAAAAATAAGGACGAGCTTAGGTCATGAGATAACTATCACTAGACCGAGAATAGATGAGATAATGCTTGAAAAATATGAGAGACCTACACAAGTAATATATCCAAAAGATGCAGCATACATAATACTGAGAGGAGGTGTAGGTCCTGGAAGCATAGTCGTAGAGTCAGGATGTGGAAGCGGCTTCATGACGACGTTCTTAGCATGGTATGTTAGACCTGATGGTAGAGTAATAAGTTATGATTGTAGAAGAGAGTTCATAGAGATAGCGAGAAAGAACATATCTATGCTAGGATTAGATAAATATGTTGAGTTCAGAGAGCGAGACATAATTAGAGAGGGAATAGATCTACCTGACAATTATGCTGATGCTATAGTGCTCGACATGGGTAGACCTTGGGATGTTCTAGAGGAAGCATATAGAGTGCTTAAGAGTGGTAGAACGCTCACGATCTATGTCCCAAGTATCTTACAGGTTGAGAGAGTGTTACGTAAGTACAAGTCTGCTGGGTTTGAAGATCCCGAGGTTGTGGAGATTCTTCAGAGGAAGTGGAAGCCTGTTCCTGATGAGCTTAGGCCAGATACGTGGATGATAGCTCATACAGGATTCTTAGTGTTTCTAAGGAAGCCGTAACACGTATCTAACAGCGAGTAGCATCATGATAGGTTATATATATGAGATAGCTACACATGTAGTGATGATACCGCGCCTGAAACATAACAATGACAGAGAGAAGTGTTCACGTATACACATGATAGCTATACGTACCATAGATCGGCCTGGAGTATTACAAGCATGTGCTCGCATACTTGCTGAAGCAGGAGTGAATATAGCATCCTCACACGTATTTCATAGAGGAGAGATGGGTGATAGAAGAGAAGCACAGATAACTATATTTGCAGAGAACTATACTCCAATAGTTGTCGAGAGATTAAGGCAGCAGGACTTCGTGCTAGATGTACAAGTCTTCGAGCTTACGTGTATTGATGTCGTACCTGACATAGTCATATTTCCAACATCTCTAATACAGGAAGCAATACGTGAGATATCTCTCAATTATGGTGAGCCAGTAGCAGCATCAATCTTCTTTCGCTTAGGATACTTATATGGTCAATGTCTAGCACAGCACTATATGGAGACTCTACGTCACATATCTAAGGCAGAGTTCAAGCTTACAGCACTATTAAACATATTAAAATCGCTCAACCTACTTAAAGACTACAAGATAGATTTCACTGATGATAGAATAATTGTACGTATAAGAGAACCTGTCGAGATGAGGAACAGATGCTTAGAGAAGTGTTACTTCACTAAAGGTCTCTTAGCAGGTCTTCTCGATAAGTTGATGCCTAGTGCTCAGATAGTTTCTGAGAGTACCCTGTGTCCTTCTAGAGAATATGAGGTTACTATCTCGTTATTACCTGTCTCTTAAGCATTTCTCGGTAACGTATCTTCTCATGATAACGTTATAGGATTTAATAATCATAACTCGATATCAGTATAAGGCATCAGCATGGGAGTTAACGAGAAGATGCCGCAGACCCTACTCATAATGGGCAAGATCAGGCCAGGACAGCTTGATAGACTTATGGATACTGTAGTCTCAATAATACGGGATGGTAAAGGAGAACCCACATTACTTCGTGTACAGGATAATGAGGTTGGTCTCGCTGTCAGATGCAGTCCTGATCAGAGAGGTAGGATAATTGGTCTAGCTAGGAGAGGACTTGAAGCATGTAGAGTACTAGTGGACAGATCGAGAAACTACATAACATTGAGTAGCGATTCTCTAGGAAAAGCTCTAGATGACATACTTAGATGCGGAGGCTCAGAATTCATGCTACCATTCCTCTTCAGGCTAGGTCACGTATATGGTAGAGAGCTCATAGAGCTTCTTGAGCTAAGTGAGGAACATCTAACAGAGAGACTTATAACATCTCTAGAGTACCTAAAGCTTGCAGGATTCTTCAGAAGATTCTCAGTACTTCACGTAAGTGCTAACAAGATAGAGGTTGCCGTAGAGATGGAACTAAAGACGCCGCTAATACATTTCCTGAGAGGAGTCTTAAGTGGTCTCGCTAGTAAGATATTTGGAAGATCATTCACATGTACATCACATGCAAAAAGTGAGAACGTTGTTCTCTTCGAGATAATACCATACAAGTGAGAACTATGCTCGCCTAACTATTACTCTTCTCCGTGTAAGCTCTTTAAGCCACTTCTCTAAGATATCTAGCCTAGGACCAGACTCGACCTCTACAGTGATAACATTATCCTTAACATCTATTTTAGAGACCTTGAACCCAAGCTCTATACATAACTCAGCAACATCTCTCTCATCTACGTTAGGTATCTTATCAGGATATCCACATGGACCCCAATTACATGCTACACATCCTAGACCTGCTGCCTCAATATTTGCTCCACACGCAGCCTCGTAGACTCTTAACCCAAGCTTCTCTGCTATTCTTGCAATGTTCCTCTTTAAGTCATGACCAATTATGGGATACTGCTCCTTATCTGAGAGCTTTTTAACTCTTCTTGATAAATCTACACCAACTTTGAGGAGATTCATGAATATTCTCTTAGTTACTCTAAGAGTTCCGAGAACTACAGTCCTTACTCCTACACTTTTAGCTATCGATAATATCTCCTCAGCATCTCTATCTGTGAATCCTGGTATTATTGGTCTCATGAATAATGAAACATGAATATTCTTGTTTATGAGTCTTCTACAAGTATCAAATCTTTCATGAGGATCAGGTGCTAGAGGTTCAAGCTTCTTATAATCTCTTAATGCTATTATCGTCACTAGAAAACTTATATGATGACAGTTCTTCCTGATCTCCTCAATATCTTCATCATTTATGGTCATTTTGGTACTTATCTGTGTAGGATTCTTAATTATTCCAAACATCTTTATGTATTCTAATGTTCTACTCTTAGTCTCAGGTAGAAAAGGTTCTGATACTGCTCCCATAGCTATCATAGTTCCTCCCCTGCCTGGAGCAAAGTATGGATTTAGTGCAAGTGCGTAAAGCATCTCTAGACCTGTGAGTGGGTATGGTGTTACTGTTCTTGGGAATCCCATATCATATATGTAGCAGTATACGCAACATAGTGAGCATCCTATTCCTGTATGAACAGTCATTCCACAGGGACGTGGTGGTCTCTTTGAGTGATGATCTTCTCTAGCTTTTCTTTTAGATTCTTCACTAAGTTTGCTCTCTAGTTCTTCTATGAGTCTCCTCTTCAGGTAGACGTAGTCTACAAGCTTCATGAATATATTATACGTAGCTTGATATGGACTTTCCTGGATGTCTTCTCAACCACTCCTCTACAGGTATGCAGAATCTTCTCTCTACGTTAGGTCTATGGAAGTTATTGTATGTACAGAATGGCATTATTCTGCAGTCTGGAGTTGCGTAATGTATTGTGCATCTCCTAACTCTCTCTATATCATAGTTCATGCAGTCCATGAAGTGCATTATTCCAAGTCCAACAACGTTAAACATTAGTTGTCCTAGTGAGTCATAGTCTCTCTTTATGACTACGTTAAGTATGAGATCTCTCACTAACTTATGTCTAACATACTTCACAAGTTTTAGGAGTTTAGTCTTGGCAATGCTCTTCCATACTCCACCTTTACTAGCTGTCTTATAGATGTCCCAGCATAATTTCTCGAACTCGTCTACGTCTACGATACGTGTTATGGGTATAGGCTTCTTCTGATCTGGGTCATAGTATATGAATGCTGATGCACCACATACGGGATTGTTTGTGAACTCTGGCTTAACTTCTCCTGTTAATGCTTCAATAGCTCTAGCTAGTGCTACAGGCCAGTTTACTGGTCTCCAGTCCCATCTGCTTATCATCCCGTTAGTCTGTCTTTCAATTTCTATTATGACGTCAGGTATAGTTATCCTCATCTTCCTAAGCTCACTCTGAGTGTAGAGTCTAGCCATTCCTGCGAAAGCTACAGGTTGAATGTTCACCCATCTCACAACATCTCTATTCTCTATCGCGAACTCGACTATCTTACCTAGATCCTTATCATTATACCCCTTTATCGCTGTCACTACGAGGACAACAGATCTATGACCTATCTTTCTCGCGTTCTCTATGACTCTCAACCTGACGTTAACATATGCTTTAGGATCGTATCTCCTGTAGTTCCATATTAGAGAGTTCTTTGGATCTACAGTATCACATTGAAGATATACTGTAGACATTCCAGCCTCCAGAAGCTTCCTGTAGTATGAGACATCGAACGCGAGCCTCACACCATTAGTATTAACCTCAACATGTCTGAATCCTCTCTCTTTAGCAAGCTTCACAAGCTCAGGAAGATCATTCCTCAACGTTGGTTCTCCTCCTGAGTACTGTAATGCATTTGGCGCCCAAGGTCTCTCGCTTCTTAACGTTCTCAACATCCTATCTATAGTCTCTATATCAGGTTCGTACACGTACTCTAGACTAGACTTTATGTCTGCAAAACATATTGGACATCTCATGTTACATCTGTTAGTTACATCTATTATGGCTAATATAGTACAGGACCTATGCATTGGACATAGACCACATGCGAAGGGGCATAGACCACTCTTCCTCACATGTTCCCAGTCTACGTTAGGATTTTCAACTCCCTTACCAATATATTCAGGACGATCCCACTGAATGTAGTAGTAATACATCTCTGCATCTCCCCAATATAAGTCAAGAAACATTCCATGCTCAGGGCAGGACTTCTTTATCCATATAGCACCATCATGCTCATATACTACAGCCTCAACAATACGTTTACAGACTGGACATACACTATGCGTTCTCTTGACAACCCTAGAGTCCTGTGGAAGATCATACTTCTCTTTAAAATACTTCTGAAGTCTCTCATCACGAATAACCTGTAAATAACGTTCAGGAAGATTAAATTTCGAAATATCCACGAGACGAGCCTCAGATCTGAGAGCCTCCATTCGACTATAAGGCACGTACATTATTCTAAACTGTTACCTAGCTTCATCAGTCTGAGCTAGTTAATGCTATTAACATAGTTGAGATATCTCTTCCAGAGATTAAGCTCAGATAATCCAACATGAACATGAGACCAAGGTTTAACATCATTAACATCATACTTCTTGTATACATACTTTTTAAACATTTCACCACATCTCTTAAGTACGTTCTTCCAGAAAGCTCTAGAAAGAACATTACCATCTCTCTTTGCAGCATCAAGAACTATCTTACACACCTCTCTATCACCTAGTGATAGAAGCATCTGAGCATAAGCAAGATACACATCATAACTACTATGACGAACCTTCACCTGATCTAGAAAGTACTTCAGCCTCCGATCAACTTCTTCAATATTGAGTGGAGAAGCATATTGAAGAGGAACATGAGGCTTTCTTACCCAAGGATTAACACTAACATACACATTATCTCTACCAAACACGTCACATATCTTCCTCACAAGTCTTATACAGTCATCAAGATCTCTCTCAGTCTCTCCAGGAAGACCAACTATGAAGTAGAGCTTAACATGATCCATTCCAACCTCTTTAGCAATCTTACATAACTCTACAACATCTTCATCAGTAAATTTCTTATTAATATTAAATCTGATTCTCTCACTTGTCTCAGGAGCTATAGTGAGAACTTTCTGCCCCGTCCTAACGATCAGCTCTAGATCATCTCTATCTAATACGTCTACCCTCATAGATGGTAAACTAACACTAACTTTAAACTCCTCTAATAATGTAGTAATAATTTTACGAAAATCTGGATGAGATTGAGCAGCTAAGCCTAGAATAACTACCTTATCTACATGAGAATCTTCTAACGAGCTTCTCAATATTTCAACTATCTTACCATAGCTCCTGAACCTGAAGGGAAATTGAATATGTGACTCAACACAGAAGTGACATAGGAATGGACATCCTCTACAGATCTCTAAGAAGAATGCTCTACCGAATATGGGAGTATACTCAGGAGGAGCCTCCAATGTAACTATCTGACGAGTAGGGTATGGAGCTGAGTCAAGATTCATAACTTTAGCGACATTAACATCATACTTACCTAAAGATGGAACATATATTCCCTCAACATCAGCTAAATCATCAATGTTCTTTAAAGTACATAACTTCTCTACAAGATCTTCAACAGAACCTTCAATCTCTCCTAGAAACACAGCATCAACAATATCGGCTACTGGTTCAGGATTTGCAGATACTGTAGGTCCACCAACAATTATGAGGGGTCTAGAACTGACTCTTCTATCACGAAGAGGATTTATACCGCTCCTCTCAAGCATTCTCACAACATTAACATAATCAAGCTCATAATGAACAGAGAAGAGTATTACATCAAAATTCTTAAGAGGAGTTCCAGTCTCAACACTCCTATAAGGACCTTCACCCTCCATGAACACTCTCTCAGCATAAACATCATCAAAAGAGTTCAATAGAAAATAGAGAAGATGAATACTTAGAGATGACATGCCAACCATGTACGTAGATGGGTAAGCAATAGCAATCCTAGTAACACCTCTCCTAAGACGCTTACGAACTACATTCTCCTCCACTATCTCAACCTTCCTAACAAGCCTCATAGAGTCTAAGACTCATGTAACTAATACAGGAAACCTTATTAATATTGTTTCACATTGAACCACAAGATAGATTAAGCAGTACTCATAAACGTTAGAATAATGATGACCAAGTCGAAGACTGACAAGGTGATGTAGGGTCCAAGCACTGATATGAGCTGATAAGAATTTAGAAGGATGGGCCTCGGGTCCCAGCACCGCCGTTTCCCGGGGCCTCTCGGACCCCAGTACTGCGGTCGGCGTTGGGGTGTTTCACTTCCGGGTTCT